>JBAVYG010000663.1:0-1712 GCA_049698675.1 Terriglobia bacterium | reverse complement strand
GACAGGCAAACTCTGAGAGAGTGATATTGTCATAACCGGTGACCGATAACTCCTCTGGAACCCGGAGTCCGTGCTCGCGGACAGCCCTCAAGACGCCCAGGGCCATGTAATCATTTGCGGAGATGATCGCGGTCGGTTTGAACCCTGAAGCCAACAACTGGCGGGTGGCTTGCTGGCCTCCCCTGGGACCGTCACAGTCGGCCACGAGGGTGTATTCCACCTCGGGGAAATGCCCCATCACGTCCAGGAAAGCCATCTTCCGTTCCATTGCAGACCCAACGCCCATGTCGTGACACACAAAAGCTAAGCGGCGGTGCCCCAGGGAGCGAAGATACCTCACGACCTTGTGCATGCCGTTCACGTAATTCATGGCGATAATCGAAATGTTACCTGTCGCGTTCCCCGTTCCGCAGACGACCGCCGAGAGCCCACTTTCCTTGAGTTCGAGGAATACCGCGGGATTTAATTCAGGCGCGACTAGCGCCAACCCTGCAACACGTCGTCCCATCATCAAACGTACGGAAGAAACCAGTTCACTTGGCTGGTAGTTCGTCTTTGCAACCACGACCTCGTACCCTCGCATACGAGCGCTTGACTCGAGCGACACCAAGATGTCATGGAAAAAAGGGTTTTCCAAATTGGACGCAACCATCCCCAGGCAGCGGTTCTCGCCTTTCGCCAGGTTCCGGGCGAGGAGGTTTTGATGGTAATTGAGTTCGCGCACAACTCCGAGAACTCGAGTGCGCGTGGACCTTTTCACCAGTCCACTCTCGTTGAGAACTCTCGAGACCGTGGCGACGGATACCTTGGCTCTGACAGCGACATCTCTTAATCGCATCTTCTCTTCTATATGTGAGTCTTAGTCCCCTGAAGCAAAATGGTTGTTAGCGATCTCGGCAACTGCTTCTGGATCACCCCGTCTCGCCGACAATATGGATAAAGAGCTCTGCCCCGCGGATGCATCATTTCTCAGAATCCCCGCAAGTCGGTACTCTGCCTCTGGGGGAGACCCTCCTTGGGGATTCGTTTCAGGACGACATATTGGATGCCATGCCCCTGGCAGAACGCTCGTTTCTCAGGTTTGTCTCCGTCCTCGTTCACTGCGTAGATATCCGGTTTGATGAGTGCGATTTCCGGTTCGGCGTCCATCCAGCCGTGCCCCGTGGATATCAGGGCTTGTTTGACATGGCGAACGGATTGCACCATGTATTGGCGCTCGTCCTGCGGAAACAAAGGGTGGCCTTCTCCCTTGAGTAACCTAACATTCGCATCATGTCCCACGACGACGTACAGGTCACCTAGTTGGGAAACCTCCTCGAAAAACCTGACGTGCCCCGAGTGAAACCAGTCAAAACAGCCAGTCACCACCACCTTCTTTCGCAACGATCGTTCTTTCTGGGCTCTGAACCGTGGTAGCGAGAAGCCCCCAAGGCTCTCTTGCCGCAAAACACGATATTGCACGCCGCGCGACTTGCAGTAGGCCCTCTTTTGCGGAGTGTCACTTGCTTCGTCTACTGCCCAAATTTCGGGCGGTTGCTTATCGATCTGCGGTAAGGCATCACGCTCCACTCGCCCCGTCACCACCCTTACGTCGCCAACATAGCGGATGGCTTGCAGCAGGTATAGACGTTCTTGCGCAGGGAATTCAGGAGTTTTTCCTTCCAGGGCGCGTACCACCTCATCGGACCACATCATGACGTGCATGCGCCCCA
>JBAVYG010000662.1:0-11601 GCA_049698675.1 Terriglobia bacterium | reverse complement strand
GCACTCAACGATGTCCTCAAAAACTCAGGGAAGTACGATATAATCCAAACTGACGACTCGGATATGATGGCGATATACGACATGGGCCGAAAATCTGAACACCGCATGGACGACGCCATCCTAAGACCCACAGACAATAGATGCTCCATGGAAATCACACAGGCGCCTCATGCTGGCGGGATGTACACAAACGACCCAAAATCCCTCTCACAGCGCCTCCACGTAGTTTTATCGAAGTAGGAAAAATCGCGATACGCTGCCCACGCCTGTGTAGGCAGCCGTGACAAGCCCAATTTTGGCCTGTTGCCGGAGACGAACCGATTTCGAGCACATTAGTGGGGGGCGTAGCCCGTATTTCATGCTGCCCATTTTGACCCTGACATTGGCTTCATAGTGTTTGACAGCAATAACAAAGCTCTCTATGACGCCAAGGTCCACGTTACTATTCTATACGGCTTCATGAACAAACGAAAAACCGACCTTGAAATCGGCACCAATAGCGACGGCAAGGCGCGCATCGAGGGGTTGCCTGACAAACTCAAGAAGCCGCCGCTGGAGTTCAAAATCCGGGGCGGCGCTTTACAAAAGGCTGTCACGCAAGATCCCGCTACTGATTGTCATGCGAGTTTCAATGTCCAACTCGGGAGCCCGTAAGCCCACGTCGCCCGGAGGATAGGCTCTGGCCAGAGCTATTTATCTCTTGCCAACACGAAGATATGGCGAAAGTGTATAAAATAGCCCTGGGACAATTCGACACTGCGCCAGTAAGTCTTGTTGACAGGCCCATCAGACTTCGATGAAGATAAGATATATGGGAGTACAACTAAGCAACCATGCGGGGCTTGCCGCCCAGGCCACGGCATGTCGTTTGGTAGTCCGGAAGGAAAAGGGCTCATCTGAGATCTTACAATTCGTAGCCGCCGGGTTGGAAATCGGCCAGCAGGTTGTGATCGTAGCCGGCCCGACCTGCCTGAATGACGTGGCGCGCGGCCTGAGTGAGAATGGGTTAAGGCCGGACGTATCTTTGCATAGCGGGCGTTTGGTGTTTCTGACCGCTCCGGAGTGCCTCAACGAACTATTGAGAGCGGGCGACCCGCTCCAGAGAAGTCCGTTGCACCTCCACGGAACAGTCATGCGATGGGTTACCGACTGGTCGTGGGCCTTATCCAAAGGCGACGGGCTCAACGTCATTCGCGATTACCAACGCCGACTTCATGACTTTGTTCGTCCTCTCAATGCCATTTCACTCTGCACCGTCCATTGCGAAAAGATCGGACGGGCATCGCTGTTGGCAATTTTAGCAGACCATCGTCGCGCCATGCGCGCCATACAACCTCTCCAAACCTTGCAGCGCGCCGCGCACGCCTGCGTTGTGACTGGCCGCGCCCGGGTGTGATTCAGGGTCAGCCCACGCGTCTCCCCCAAAGCAACTCCTCCAACCGACTCTACCGGACGAACGAGTAATCGGATCAGTCGTTTTTAACCGCTGCCGGGGCCGCATTCCTTTTTACGCCAGCAGCGGCCCGTCTGACGACGGCTGGGCGTGGCCGACACCTGATCGATGGTCCGTCCCGCTGGCAGGCGGCCTAGCCAGCGGCTACCGTTCACTTGCCCAAGCTTCCTGGTGCCAGTTTTCCAATTGTCTGAGCGACGTAGTTGGAGACTGCGCCTTCCTGATCGTATCCCGCAGGGTCGCTGCACCTGATGGGATTCTCGCATTGCACCCCGAGGGGCACGTAAGAAAACCAATAATTGCGACCTCCAACCTTCATCCCGAACGACCAAGCGCTCCCCCCCAGAGGGGGATGATGGGACTTCACGGAGGAAGCCTCGGCGGGGGCAACGGAGAAGACTCTCTTCCCGTCTGCTAGCACGAAGGAAACCTCCTTAGCACCTAAATGGAAAGTCCCCGTTTCGTAGCCGTGAAGACCTCCATAATGCCAGACGCCGAAAGTTACCGTACCGGCAAGGCCCAAAGCCTTTTCCCACATCGCTATGGCATTCTGATTTTGGCCGATAGCCAGGTAGACACGGCCTATGTCCGTCCAAGCCTCTGGTTTCGTGGGCTCCAAATTCGACGCCTTCTGCAGATCCGCAAGAGACTGATCCCATTGGGAGGCAGATATCGCTGCGGAACCACTTGCGAGACAGGAAGCGTAGTCGCCGCAAGCAGGGGCTGAAGACGTTTCGGCAGGTGGAGCTGCCGGCTGGGCAGGGGGCTCCGCGATTGGCTGGCCTCCAGCTTCTACCATCGCTTGAAGAACCGCGTCGCTCACGCCCGCTTGCTTGAGTTTGCCGAGGCCGTCGACGCTGGTGTCGAAGGCGCAAGCCGACGATTTGATCTTGGCGATGACTACCGAATCCGCCAGCTTCAACTGAACCATTTTGACGATGTCGTCGTTAGTAAGCCCTTGGGCTGGCGCGGCCGCAGGTTGCTCCGCCTGAGTTCCGGGTTGCGCGGGCTGCGCTTCGCTCGTAGCCGTGTCAAGCGCAAAGACCTTGGCGATCGTATCTTCGACGTCCGGGACGCTGGCAGTTTCCAGATACCCTTTTGCGAATTGAAAGGACACCGCAGCCTTGTAAGCGGAGGTCTGGTCGACTCCGTTGCAGGCGCCGCATTCGACGGTCACAAACATGATCTTGTCCTTCTTGGTATCAACGTCCAGCTTAGAAACGTAAACTTTGTCCCCAACCGGAAACGGGCGAAAGTCCTTCCCACTCGTATCCGAACTGGGGCGAGTCGCGGCTTGAATCACGGAAGCGCCAAAGCTCGACTTTTTGCTGGGTGGGTGCAACACGCCATCCTTATAAACAGCCGGGGCCATGGCCACGTCGTTCTGCGGCTCACCCTGGATCCCGGCCTGTTGAATGACAAGTACAGTTCCTGCCTCTACGGTGCCGTCCCTGTGCACCTTGGACAACTTGTATTGCGCCTGGAGCTGCTCAAGTAAGGATGGGGGCGCGGGATTTTGCGCCATCGCCGTCGGCGCCGCAAGAATCCCGACAATTATCAAACCGACTAGTAAGAATACGATTTGGTTTTTCTGTCTCATGGTGAAATCCTCCTTCACGGTGAATGCTCTGTAGGGCACGCCGTGGCGTGCCCCTACGACCTTGAACGACCCGAGGGCCGAACGCCGTTCGGCCCTACGGCGAAGGTCGGTGCGATTACTGGTTCGACGGGGGCTGTCCTGTTTGAACCTCCTGCCGGACCTCTGCCTCAGCCTGGGTGGCTTCCTTCTGCTGGTCTGCCAACTGAGCGTCTATGTTTCTATCGGGCGCCGGCGGGGCAACTTCCCCGGCCGAAGTCTGCGTATCCGGAGCCTTGGGCAGACCACCTGTGCCCGATTTGTCCGCGAGCGTCTTAAGCCCGGAATCCAGTTGCTCGCGGAAGCTGTTGTGCATTTCTTGTAAGTCGCTGACTTCGACCCTGGGCGAAGAGCCGACGCTGCAATCGCCTGGTTTGCCGCTCATGACGCTTACTTTCACCTTGCTGTCATCCCCCGGTGTGTCGTCAATGCGGGTAATAACATCCCCGGGAGTAAGTTCACATTCCTGGCCCTCCGTTGTGGACACACCCAGGTTGCTGGACACCACGAATAGGCGTTGCGCAGGATCCAGAGCGGGTGGGGGGACTTGATCGTTGGCTGGCTGCGCCTGAGGGGACTGTGCTGCTGCCCGTTCAGCCTCGAGCTGTCGATGCACCTCCGCTTCGATCATTTGCTTCACCTCAGGGCTGAGTTGAGTTGCGGCGGGGCTTCCACCCTCCTGGGGTTGGGGCTGCTCGCCGGACTGGTAGGCCTCAGGACTGGCTGCGGCGTCCTGCTTGGCCTCGTAGGCAAGTTTCAGGTTCTCCGCAAGCAGGAAATCCGTTAGCCACAGTGACGCGGAAGGGTAGTAGGGAGCCGGAGCGAAGTAGCCTCCGTAGAACCATGGGGCAGGGCCCCAGCCCCAATCGTAATAAACAGGGGATGCCCACAGATTGTAGGCCCAGCCATAAAACACGGGGTGGTAGTAGTAGCCCCGCACGTAATGGTAATAATGCACGCCGTGGTAGAAGTGATCGCGGTAGGCGTAGGCGTAAGGATGCCCGTGGACCCAATAGGTGCGCTGAACGTAGGCCCGGCCGTAGCGGTCACGATAATAAGGCCGCTCCATGTAGCCACGGTGCGGACCCATGGCAACCAGGCGCCGGCCGTTGCGCTCGGTCACGATCCTCCTGTCACCCGGACGAAGCCCGTGTTGGATCACGATGTTGCGCTTGGGGTCACGGACTTCTCTTATTTGCCCTTTGGCACCGAACCTCGCCTCCTGGCCTTGCTTTCCAACGAAGTGTGTCGGCTTGTTGTTGCGGTCAACTTCCAGGCTGCCCCCACCACGGGTCGCGACAGTGCGCGTAGGAGTTGGGGTTCTGGCACGTCCGCCTGTTGGAGTGACACCGCCCGGGCGCAGGTTTGGATTGACACCACCCGCGCGGGTGTTCGGATTGACACCGCCCGGACGCACGTTTGGATTGGCAACGCCTGGGCGCGCATTTGGACCGGCGACCCCCGGCCGTGCGTTTGGATTGACAGCTCCAGGTCGGATGTTTGTATTAGTACCGGCACCACCAGTCGGCCTGACCGCGGTATTGCCAGGCTGCACGCGGGCCGGCTGCGCGGCGGGCCGCTGCACGGGACGCGCCGCCGGCTGAGCCGGCCTAGCCGCCGGAGCGGGTTTGGGCGGGGGCGGCGGATTGGTAGTCTTCTTTTGATCCGCCTGAGCCAATACAGGAACCAGTATTAGTACAAACAGTACGACTAACATTTGCGTGATCTTGTTTTTTGACATGTCTAAGCTCCTTGTGATCTCCTGATTCTTCGCCTCATTTCTCCGCACCTTCACTACTGTCGAAAACGTAGGAAAACGGAAAATTCCATAAGAGCTTGTTCGCCGGAGTGAGTCTTTCATTTCTGAGGCTCCGGTTGCGCGGCCGTGTCGGGCGCCTTCTCGTAAACCGAAGGGGAGGCAGGCCACATCTCGAGAACCTGGCTGCGATCGAACTGCACAGTTCCCCCAGTTCCGGGTGTCTGAGCCTTCATTGCGCCGGTCCCGTCCTTCAGTGTGAAGCGCGCTCCCTGAACTACAAGCTCCGTAACTGCGAGCGACGCCTGGCCTTGGCTCATCGTCCCGGCGCCGATGACCTCCGCGCCACGGTCGAGAGGAACCGGTCCAGGTTGAGCGACCGGAAGCAACAATATCGCGTGAAATTGAAAACTTCCGTCCGGCTCGCGACTGATCGAACCCAGCACAATCAAAAGCCGACTAGCGGGGTCAAGCCAAAGCGTAGGCGGATGACTGATAGCTGCCGCTGTCGGACGCGCCACAGCCCCAGGAGTCGGACTCGGGGGCGATGGCACCGAAGCCTGTGCAGTCTCAGTGGGGAGATTGTGGTGCGGGGGAGGAGAAGGTAAGGCTGGGTTCGAAGGCGGCGGCGGTGTAGCCTCCGTAATCTGGCTGGGCGGATTTTGGCTGGCGGGAGCAAGGGTTAAGGCCGGTGCGAGTGGCGCGCTTGGCTCGCCCGCCTTGTGTGGCATTATTCTTGGCCTCTCTCTGCCTCCCTGAGGCGGCTTTTCCACGGGCGCGGGATTCGCAGGCGCCTTCGGAGGAACCGTTGCGCGGGCCGCCACCTGCACTTGAGGAGGCTGCGCTCGTCTGTATTCCAACACTAGCACGCCATCCACGATCAGAACGAGCGCCACAGCCACACCGAACGCCCAGACGATCTTCCTGGGAGTAAGTAAGTTCGAAATATTCTCCCAGCCGAAAACTCTCCGTGACGGCTTGCCCCCTTTTGGAGAGCGGGAGTGTGCGGCCTCAGAACGGAGGAAGCCCTCCAGCCAGTTATCAAGTCGGGTCCGCGTCTGCTTCCAGACAGCCTCTGGCTCGGGCGGACTTACACTCTCGAAGTTGAGGAGGCGACTCCGAAGTTCGGCGCATGCCGCGCACTGCGATAAATGTTCAATTACGGCGTCCAGCTCCGGCCCGCGAGCCACTCCCTCGATTACCGCGCAGAGCGTCTCCGCGTCCGGGCAGGGACCAATTGCCCCGCCGGACTTTTTCCGCAGTTTCGGCGTCAACTTCTCCAAGAAGTTGTCCTCGTTCCAATCGATCATCTTTGTTGGCCGATCCCCTTTATTTTCAGCCAGAGCCTCCGTCGCCCGTTTTGCAGATGGGATTTCACGGCTTCAATCGAGAGACCCGTCCAAGCCGCCGTTTCCTCATAGGAGTAGCCCTGGATTTTCATTTCCAGGCAAAGCCGTTGGTCGGGGGGAAGGAAGGTCATTTCTTTCCACACTTCCTCAACCATCAAGTGCAAATCGGGCGTTCTTTCCGGCGGCCCCACGGCGGACCCTTCGGGCAAGGGTGCATCGTCAATTCCTGTTTCCGGACGGCGTTTCCGCCACTGGTCGATGCAAACATTCTTCGCGATCCGCATGAGCCAGCCCGAGAAGTTGCCACCCTGAAAGCTGCGGATCTTCTGGTATATGCGCAGGAAAATTTCTTGCGTTGCGTCCTCCGCGGCGGCGCTATCGGCAAAGAACCCCCGGCACGCCATGTATACCCTTTTGCGATACCTCGCGAAGAGTTCCGCGAAGCAGTCGCTGCTCCCGGTCTGCTGAAAACGGCGCACGATTTCTTCATCAGCAATCGCGGGCGTCACTTGTGCGCTACTAGCCATAACGTATGAAATTCGAAAATTCCAGAAGGCAGAGGCCACAGAGGTGACCCGCCGCCCTAGTGCCGCCGTCTCGGCGGCTTACGCGCGTCGTCAGAAGGAAGGCGGTGGAGGAACAGGTCCGTCCTTTGGCCCGGCTGGTCGGAGGGAACTGTGTCGCACGCCTCCCATATCGTCCATGTAATAGTGCTCGCCCCCAGTCAGACCAGGTGTTACTGGACCTGCATACACCGAGTGAGTATCGAGCCCACACATTTGTGTAGGAGCAGCAAGATGCTGAAAGGTAGAACAGTGGGTCGGAGTGAAAAACGGAAGTCGGTGCGTAAGCACCTCCGATCATTGACCCTTGGGGAAGAAAAGTCCCTAACGTACTACCATGATGGGTGGCCACAGTCAATAGACATAGTGTCCTAGCCTGCCACGCGCCTGTCGCACGCTCCTGACGAGTTTCATTCCCGCGCGCCGGGCGACGAAGGTCGATCCCATGGTGGCGCTGAGATATGAATGAAGCGGTCAGCCGTCAGCAAGCAGCTTTCAGCGAACTCTGGTGCTGACGATCGCTGATAGCTGACGGCTGAAAGCTGAAGGCTGAGACTATGGGTTGGATTTGCAGATTGCCACTTCGGCTGCGGAACTCTTATGTGGCGTTGGGCGTATAATAGTGCAGACAAGCAAGGAGGATCTTATGTACTGCGCTCATTGTGGCGCCCAGGTCATGCCCGGCCAGATCTTCTGCAACAAATGCGGCCAAGCCATCTCCGGCGCATCGGCTCCCGCGTCAATGGCCACGCCCGCGCCACCACCTCAATCCTCGACTAGCCCATCCAACCCACCGGCGCAAACCAGCCCGAGCGCGGGATTCGCCCGACCCTCGCGCGTGGCAAGACACGTCAGCGTGCTCGGCGCCCTCTGGATCGCCCTTTCCGTGCTGCGGCTAATCCCGGGCGTGGCCCTGATGGCCTTCGGCCATTTGCGTTTCCCGTTCATGTTTATGCCGATTCCCGCACAAATGCGGTTGTTCGTGGCTCCCTTCCTGGGCATGATCGGCCTGGTCATTTCAGGCTTCGCCATTGCAGGAGTGATCGCTGGATGGGGCCTCTTGGCCCACACCCCCTGGGCGCGCATGCTCGCCATCGTCCTCGGCTGCATTAGCCTCATCCATTTCCCCTTGGGGACGGCGCTCGGCATCTACACCCTCTGGGTCCTGATCCCCGAGCACGCTGAGGCCGAGTACCGGCGTCTGGCGAGGGTCAGCTAGACCGCATTTATCGGGCAGATCCCGCACTTGGGCTGTGCAGGGGCTGTTTTCGCTTTCTGCAAGCGCGGAATTTGCTCGGCCCGGTAGACCACCCCCATGCCGCCGCCACCCAGCTTCTCCACGACCTAGTAGTCCGTAATCGCCTTGCCAATCATCGGAAATTCTTGATCAACACCGCGTCGGTCTGGTCCGTGCCGCGTGAGAGAGCCAACCGGCCATCGCGGGACCAGCCGTACCAGAAAATCTTGTCCGATGTGAAATGCGTCACGGGCTTCGGCGGGCCGCCCGCCACCGGTTGCTCCCAGATGTTGCCCACCCCATTCACGCTGTTGACAAAAGAGATGGCGTGGCCATCTGGGGTCCAAAGAAAGGGATAATCGCTAGTAACAGGCAGTGGGAAAAGCTTGGCGGGTTGGCCGCCCGCGAAAGGGACTATCGCCAGGCTGACTGGCCGATTCTGGCCGGGAAAGTACACGCAAGCGATCCACTTGCCGTCCGGGGAGACGGATGGTTCACCTGAGTTGTAGTCCGTCAACTGGGACGCCGGGCCACCTCCACTCGAAACCTTCATCAGAGTATACTTGCCGCTCTCAATCCGCGTGAAAATCACCCACTGGCCATCCGGCGATACGGCGGACGTGCCGTTCCCGTTACCCTGGGTAAGCTGTTTCAGGTTGCCACCGTCCATATCCATGCGCCAGATGTTATACACGCCATTTCGCTCTGCCTGGTAGAAGGCAATGAAGCCGCCACGGAGAGAGACGGCGGGGAAGATGGAAGTCGAGGTTGCGTCGTTGCTGGTGAGCCGCTGGGAGTTCGAGCCGTCCGCGCCCATCTCCCAAAGGTCATAGCGTTCGTTATGAACCGAAGAATAGACGATTTTCCCGTCCGGCGTCCATGTCAAACCGTTATCGCCGTCGCGGTTCTGGTTTCCAGCGCTCAAGGTTTTGGCTTCGGACTCCTTGCCGGGCGTGGCGACCTGCATGGTCGCAGAATGCTGCTTCTGCAGGGCCAGCAGCGTCTTTCCCTCCGCGCTCGCCCGAACTCCTGTGTACCTCGAAAGATCGTGAGTGATCTGCCGGGTTTCCCCTCCCTCCAGTGAGACTTCGTAAAGCTGAGTGGACCCCGACTGATAGCCCGCAACGACCAAGTGACGGCTTCCAGGCAGCCAAGCGACATCCCGGATAGTGTCCCAATGTGCGCCAGCCACCGCCTGGGCGGGACCGCCTTCCGCCGCGATGGTGGTAAGAAAAACCGTCTGCGAATCATAGTGAATGAAGGCGAGGGTCTTGCCGTCCGGAGACCACGCGACGCGGGGCGGGTAAATCGCCTCGGGCGGCTTGTAGGATGCCAGCACCCGCTCGCCAGAGCCATCCAGCGAGGCGGTCAACAAGCTGAACTCACCAATGGTATTCCGCACAAAGGCGACCCGCTGGCCATCGGGTGAGAATGCCGGCGGGCCTGTGATCCCGACCAGCACCCTCCTTGGAGTCCCGCCCAGGGAAGGCACTTGGTAAAGGTCGCCGCTAAACTTCAGAGGATTCCGGCGGACGAAGTAGACGTAGCTTCCATCGGGAGAGAATGCCACGCCGGGGCATTGATCTTCGCCCAGGGTGACAATCTGCACGTCACTGTCCGTGGCCACTTGCTTAAGCCAGAGGCTTTGCTTGCCTCCCGTTTCCCGCACGTAGGCCACATATTTGCCATCGGGTGAGATGTCGGCCTGCGCGACGTCGCCACTGCCTGTCACACGCGTAAATTCCAAGCCGGCGGGCGAAGCCGGAGCATGGCTGGCGGCGCGATAGAGGGCATAGATGAGGGCGGCAGCGATCACCATCCCGGCAGCCATCAATGCGATGCTGGCTTTCTTGTGGCGTTTCACCAGGCCTGCGATGATCTGCGAATCAGAGCTGTCGCCCGTAGCGCCGGCATCTTGCCGGCTGGCTCTCTCGCCGTCGTCCGGCCCAAGGGCAGGCACCCCTACGTCGCGCCCAGCCGCCGGGACGGCGGGGCTACGGCCCGAGCTAGTGTCCCGCTTCAGGCGCTTCAAATCACCGCGCATTTCCGAGGCGTGCTGATAACGCAGCTCGCGATCCTTCTCCAGCGCCTTGGTGACGATCCGGTCCAGCTCCTCCGGCAATTTTGGATTCACCTGCGAGGGGCGGGGCGGCTCGTCGCGCAGAATGGCCGTGAAGATGATGGCCGTGCTCGCGCCGCTGAACGCCTGCCGCCTCGTCGCCATCTCGTACAGCACGGCGCCGAAACTGAACAGGTCCGTGCGCGCATCCAGTTCTTCGCCCCGCGCCTGTTCCGGGCTCATGTAGGCCACCGTCCCCACGGTCGCGCCAGGGCTGGTGAGATGCTCTTCCGCCGCCCCGATGGTCGGCATTGCTGTCGCGCCAACCCCTTCGGCCACCGGTTTGGGGGTGGGTGTCAGCTTGGCCAGTCCGAAATCCAGAATCTTCGCCTGCCCACGCGTGGTAACGAAAATATTCGCCGGCTTGATGTCGCGATGGATGATCCCCTTCGCGTGCGCCGCGTCCAGCGCGTCGGCAATCTGAATCGCCAGCTCGAGCAGCTCATCCAGCGGTAGGGGTGAACGGCGTTCACCCTGGCCAGCCGGGCGTGCGCCGCGCGCGCCTGATTCAATGAGATGCTTGAGCGTTTTTCCCTCAAGCAGCTCCATGACGATGAAAGGTCTCCCCTCATGCTCGCCGATTTCGTGGATGGTGCAAATGTTAGGGTGATTGAGCGCGGCGGCGGCGCGGGCCTCGCGCTTGAAACGCTCGAAGGCTTGGGGGTCATGGGGCAATTGTGGGGGAAGGACCTTCAGTGCTACGAAGCGGCCGAGTTTGGTGTCCTCAGCCTTGTAGACCACACCCATCCCGCCGCTACCCAGCTTCTCAACGATGCGGTAATGGGAGATGGTTTTGCCGATCACTGGATGTCCCCGGCTGTTGCTGCCAGTCGTGCGCCGGGCCGAAGACCTAATCAAACGCTACAACGATATCTTAAATTCCGGTCAGTCGCTAGAGAAATTCCCGCCGAGTACGTGCTGGGTAAACCCAGCTAGGAGGCGCAAGCGGGCGCCGCGCCGAAGAATACGGTTGTCATTCCGAGAGGCGCAATTCCGCCTGAGAAGTCGGCTCCCTTTCCAGTGGCCCTCTAGGCTGCGCACACGTCCCACAAGCGCCGGCTGATGCGAGCGGGTAGCCACAGTCAAGGGTTTTCCGGGCGTGCGTTCTTAGAAGCGCTTAGCGTAGACCTGTTCTTTAGGTCTGCCTCTTCTTGCCGGGCATTCTGGAACGAACCGCCGACGCAAAAGCGGGTCCATGCTGCCTTCTGCTTGCTACCTGCCTTCTGACGCCTGAATGCCGAGTCCTGAATCCGGCCTTAGTGCTGGTGTGATTTGGAATGGGGATCCACTCCAGCCGCCGGTCTCGCAAATGACACCCATACCCCTGCCTTTGTGTTCTTGACACGAGGCTGGAACTATGATAGCCTAGCATGTTCGACCTATGGAGAAAGCCGCAACAGAACGCGTCAAGAAGGGTCGAAATCGGGCTGCGGCCGGCGAATAAACCAGCCGAAAATGCAAAAAGATGTTATTTACTAGGTGGTATGT
>JBAVYG010000661.1:0-19870 GCA_049698675.1 Terriglobia bacterium | reverse complement strand
GGCAACCCATAGTGTCGCGCTAACTGGACCCATTTGAGTTCTTCGTTCGGCAGGGGTGGTCTTGGGAGTTTGATTTCTGCTACACGCTTGAATTCGGAGACTAATCCTAAGGCTCGGGTTCGGTCATCCTCCAGTTTGTAGCGCAGCGCGGTTGGGGTTAGCTCCCAACTCGCATCCTCATGGCCGCGAAACCAGAATTGGTCATTGCCTGTTATAGAAGGATTGAATACCGAGAAGTAGTCAGCAAGGTTCTCGACTCTTTGCCTTAAGATCGGACATTTTGCTGGGTTCCTTGCGAATCGCCTATGCTCAGCGTCGCTTAGCATCCCTGTCACGGCAGTCATTCACTATCTCCAGAGACTCACTTTTCGAAATATAACATTATCCGCTTCATAATTCCCAAAGTCGATTCGAATCACCTGACGGAAAGCAGGTGGCGCGGAGTCCTTCCCGAACTTCGCGGCCCCTTGTCAGTATGACAGACGACGGCAGCTTCGGAGTTTGGGTTTATCGCCCTCCCCCAGCCTGGCTGCCGCTGGATTTGCCGAACCAGGCTTTGACGGTCACGATCTCGAAAGGATGGACAGTTACTGTGGTTTCCTTCCCGCCATCCTGGAGTGAGAGCGGAGCATCCTGCTTTTCCATCAGGTTTACTTGTGCGGCTTGGGTCGCGGCTTCGGGGAAATGCAGACGAACTGCGCTGGTTTTTCCTTCGAACTCGAAGAACCGGAATACCAGCGCGGCGCTATCTTCCGCCTTCTTCACGGCCGTTAGAATCACGTTGCCAGGTTCGATCTGCGCGAAGGAGTGGGAAGCGGGAAGCACGCCCTGGCGGGCCTCGGTGGTGACCGGAATAAGTGGGAAGTTGAGCTCGAAGCCGCGCCGCTCAGTTTCCGCGGCTTTCCAGTCGCCGGCGTGCGGATAAAGGGCATAGGTAAATTCGTGGAAGCCTTCATCGGCGTGCGCGTCAGGCCAGGCGGGAGATCTCAACAAGGAGAGGCGGATGACGTTTCCCTTGGCATCGTATCCATACTTGCTCGCATTCAGCAAGCTGAGCCCGTGGCTGGTGTCGGAGAGGTCGCCCCAGCGAAGAGCCGGCACTTCAAACATGGCTTTTTCCTCGGGAGTGTTCCTGGTGGTCGGCCGCTGGATGTTTCCGTAAGGAATTTCATAGGTGGCGTAATTGCTTTGCACGCTCACCGGGAATGCGACCTTCAGCAGGATATGCTTTTCATGCCAGTCGGCCTGCATGTTGACGTCGACGCGGGGCACCCCCGGGTACATGCAGATGTCCTGGACGAAGGTCGAGTTCTGGAACTTCTTCCTGACTCGAATCACCGCTCGCACCGGCGTATTCTCAATCAGCTTTACCTCCTCCGCATCCTTCAGATCCCACATGTGGTCCTCGAAATTGGCATCGATGTTCCATGCATCGTATTCCTTCGGCTTGTCCACGAAGGTCTGCAGGAGGTTGCCACAAGCCCCCGGCGCCAGGGCTTCGTGGCCGTCGTGCTTGTTGAGCAAGCTCGTGATGCACCCCGTCTGGGGGTCCACTTTGAGGCGCACGAATTCATTTTCCATCTCCTCCGCGCCAGCTTTCAAAGTGCTGCTGGCGGAAGCTGCCTGCGCAACGGGCACGACATGGAAGACCGCATATCCCATGGCAGGCACCGACTGGGCCAGAAACCTGATCTTCACGGTATGCGTAGTATCGTCGCGGGAGAATACGGATGAGGGAAGAACCGTCCCGGCCGAGTCGCGCACCTCGATCCCGCCCTGCGGGACGAGTTTCGACGGGAACTGTGCCTCGGCTTCCGTGACGTCCGTGCGAACCCAACTGAGTGGATTGAAGAGAACCACAGGAACGCCCTCTCCCTCGGTATTGACGCGGGCCGTGAGAGTTTTCAGCGAGCGGTGGAGGATCTTGTTCCCGGATAATTCCACCACGCCCAGATCGCGGGCTGCGTCAACGTAGTTGATGGCAATTCCTGAACCCGGCATGACGTCGTGGAACTGGTCGAACAGAACCTTCCTCCAGTCGTTTTCCAACTCTTCCTGTGCATAAGGCTGCCCATCCAGCATGGCCAGAGAAGAAAACTTTTCAGCATTCAGCAGGAGTTCTTCGCTTTGGCGGATCCGTTTCTTGGTTTCAGACTGAGTGGTCATAACCCCGCGGTGGTACTGGAAGTAAAGTTCGTTGTTCCACACCGGAATCTTGAGGTGCGCGGCGTTTTTCTCCACATCATCGAAAAAGGACTGTGCGGTACCGAAGGTCAATTGGGGAAAAATGTTGGGGCCGTCCTGCCAGCGCCGGGCGGAGTCAAGCATGGTGCGGGTCGGGCCCCCTCCGTGGTCGCCGATCCCATAAAGATGCATGATCTCAGGCAAGCCCGTCTTGGGAATGTACTCAGCCACATCTTCGGAGATACGCACCGGCTGAATTTGATTCACGTAGTCGTGCGGAAAATAGGTAAGGATCCGGCTGCCATCCGGAGATTGCCACCAGAAGAGCTTGTAGGGGAACTTGGTGGTGTCGTTCCAATCCATCTTTTGCGTGACGAAGTAATCAAGGCCTGATCGCTTGTAGATTTGCGGAAGTTGCCAATTGTAGCCAAACGAATCGGGATTCCAGCCGATTCTCACCTCAACTCCAAACTTTTGCTGGAAGTAACGCTTGCCGACCAGGATTTGCCGTACCAGGGACTCTCCCGACGGCATGTTGAGGTCAGGCTCGACCCACATGCCTCCCACAATCTCCCACCGGCCCTCCTTCACCCGTTGTTGAATCTCCTTGAATAGGTCGGGATACTTCTCCTCCATCCAGACGTAGTCCTGCGCCGCTGACTGCGCATAGATGAAGCCCGGATATTGACGCATCAATTGCAGCACTGTACCGAAGGTGTTCCGTACCACCTCGACCGTCTCGGTCCAGGGCCAGAGCCAGGCCATGTCAATGTGGGAGTTGGCTACCGCGCGGACCGAAAACTGCTTTGCCCAATCACCGAGGGGCCGCAGTTTTTCCTGCGCCGCCTCGAGTGAATTCTCAAAAGCCTGCTGATCCCCACGCTGGAGCGAAGCGAAGTCGAGGGTTTTGACGGCGTCGTCGAGCTGTTTCGCTCTCTCCGGTTGGCCACGAGAGAGCCCGGCGGTCATTGCCTGCGCTGACCGGATCTCTTCGAACATGAGGCCTGGATCGGGCCGGCCAAGGGGATAGTCAGCCAGGAGATCGGCGTTCTCGAGGCGCGCCGAGCCTGTAGCAGCGGGAAGATTGATGGCCACCAGGACCTTCTTGCCGGGCTCGGCCTTCTCGGTGAGCAGAATGGGTTGCTGGCTGTCCTCATCCGCCATCTCCGCCAGTGCGCCATTGAAGAAGACGCGCACCTGCGAGGAGCCCTCCGCACTCACGCGCAGATCGAGCCGAATACGTAGGCCCCGAATGTTGTACCCTCCCATCGACTGTGGAATCTCGACCCAGCGCCGGAACCACACAGGGCCGTTTTGCCACGGTTCAGAGATACGGAAGGGCGACCAATCAGCATCGTTTAAGCTCGGGTCTTCGCCATGAGCAAGGTTGTCCTGGTGCGCCTTCCAATCGGGAAGCGTCTGCGCGAACATAGCATGCAACTGCGACAGTTCGCTTTGATAAGGGTTCTTCTCTTGGCCCTCCTGAGCCTGGGCAGGCGGAAGACAAAACAGCAAGCCGCACAAGGCAACCATCAAAGCCCAGGTTCTAACCAGCCTGCTCCTAACAGGATGCTGGAAGACATTTGTAAACGCTGTCATTCCGAGCGAAGCGAGGAATCTTGCTCGGGAAACAAAGGACTTGCGAGATTCCTCGTCGCCTCCGGCTCCTCGGAATGACAAGCTAGCCGGGCTTTTCAGCATCCCGTTAGGCGGGCTGCACTCCGATAAAGAACTCGCCGCGGAGAGCGACCGGTTGTTCATAACTTCACCTGCTGCACGGATCTCTGCCATTTGATTGCATCCTTTCTATTAGATGTGTATGAAATCCGCCCCATGTAAATGCGCCGGAAAGCTTCGCCGTAGACCCGCCAGCATGTTCTCACCGCGAAGCGGTGTACCGTGAGTAGCCGTGGGCGCAAGCCCACGGTAGGTGTTCGCCGAAAAGGCTGCCCAACCCCGTGAGGGGTTGTCCAAGGCAGTTCGGCCCCTTCAGGGCCGGATGTCGCTTGATGCGTTCCTGTCCGTGGGTTTCACCCACGGCTACTCAAAGTGCTCCCCTTACGGGGAGCAAAGCCAGAGACGGAAAACTTGACTAATCTGCACCGAGTTTGCCCATTCCAGAAAACCGGCATTTCCATCCTGCGCATCTCGGGCGGCAGCAAGTATACACCCGGCGAATGTGTGGCAAACATCCATGACAGACCCAATTGCAGCGACAGAGCGTCCATTCTCAGGATAGAATCGCGCACCATACTCGTTATCGCAGCGTGGCACAGCCGCAACCAAAAGCAGATTCTTCGCTACGCTGCGCTCCCGGCGCGGCGGGACATGTCATCCTTATCCCGCCCTGCGGGAGAAGGATCTGCTTTAGAATTTTGCGCAGGAGGCGACAGAAGAGGTCTGCGCCACTTCGTGCTCGAGCTTGTGACCGCAGCCTTCTCCTGATGGCGTTCAGGCAACCGATAGCTAGCGTTCCTCGAGGTGGGTCTTGAGGAAGGACAGTGTCCTCTGGATGATGGCGCGGGACCTCGCGTCGTCATCCAGTATGTCGAAGCCATGGTGTCCGCCAGGATGCGTGATGATTTCAAGTGCCGCATTCCTGGAGATTGCCTCCTGTATGAATCGGTCCACCGTGGCGTTTAACCACGGGTTGTCCAGCCCGGCCCGCGCAATGAAAATCGGGAGGATCTTGAGCGGGTTCACCACGAGGTGAAACAAAGGAGAGAATTCCTTGCGGGTTTCTTCACTGATTTCGCTTTCCTTGCCTGGAGGTGGCAACTGGATGTCCAAGATGGCGTAGTACGACACTAAACACCGGACGAACTCGGGTAAGTCGCGCATGGGCAGACTGAGGAAAACACCTCCACCAGAGAACGCCCACACAGCTACGCGATCTTTGTCCACGTGCAGTGAGTCAGCGTTGCCGCGCACGTAGTCGATGGCGTGGGCGACGTCGCTGGCTGCCTCATGAAGATGGGAGGAGCTATAGAAACGATGGTTGAAGGTGACGGCGACAAGTCCCGACGCCGAGAGCAACTCCCCGTAAGATACGAACCCCCCCCAATCTTTGGGGCTCATTGGCGTGCCAGTGGGTCCCCCGTGGACCAGCATCACTACAGGCGCCCGCGAACCTTCCCGCATGCCGGCGGGACAATAAACATCCATCTTGAGTTCCGTCTGGCCGGTAGTCCTGTAAACAAGATCACGATGCACCGTAACCGCCTCCATCCCCGGGACGGTGTAAACAATCCTCATTTTGTACATTTCTTCCGGCGCAGGCATGTGAACCTCGAAGGAGGCGTCTGAACAAACACCCAAGAACGCTCGATCCCAAAACTTATATCAACGCCGATACGGCAAGCCTACCACAACCAAATCGTTTTCGTGATAGGGACCACATTGCTAAGGGGTCACACGGGGGCGCTGGCTCACGGACCGCCAACGAGAGTTCTTCTGCAGGGGTCTAGCCTGGAGCGGGATGGATTTCCCTTGTAAATGGCCCCGAGCGGACGGTACAGACCCAACCCGACACGGGGGGCGCTACTGGCCACTGCCTACTATTCTCTATTCGGGTTGAAATCCCGAAGCTCCCCAAAGTCACGCTGCGGAGGCCTTGGAATGTTGCACGCTTAGCTGCTTAATGTTCCTCTGAGCGTCAACTACGGCTATGGCGGCCACATCGATGATTTCTTCCACGGTCGAGCCGCGTTGCAGCACGTGGACCGGCTTCGAGAGCCCCATCAGGATCGGCCCGAGAGATTCCGCACCGCCGACGCGCAGCATCAGCTTGTAGGCGATGTTGCCGGCTTCGAGGCTTGGGAAGACAAGGATATTGGCCCTCTGCCGGAGCGTCGAGAAGGGGTACTCCGCCAAAAGTTCGGGGACCACCGCCGTATCCGCCATCATCTCACCGTCCACCATAAGCTCGGGATTCCGCTCCTTGACGAGTTCGGTTGCACGTCGGACCTTTTCGGTCAAGGGATGGCGCGTGCTGCCGAAGTTCGAGAACGAGAGCATGGCCACGCGCGGCTCGATGCCGAAGCTTTCGGCCACTTCCGCCGAAAGCAGGGCGACCTCCGCCAAATCCTCGGCGGTGGGCTCAATGTTGACGGTGGTGTCGGCAAAGAGAAACACGTCTCTCTTGGTTACGATAACGTACAGGCCGGAGACTTTGTGGACGTCGGGGCGAGTCGCGATGATCTGAAGTGCCGGCCGGATGGTGTCGGGGTAATGTTGGGAGACGCCCGCCACGAAGCCGTCCGCATCGCCCATGTGGACCATCATGGCGCCAAAGTAGTTGTTGTTGGCCATCAGCTCGCGCGCCTCGCTGCGCGTGACGCCGCGGCGCTGGCGAAGCCGGTAGAGTTCCTCGGCGTAGGCGTTGAGCCTGGGCGAGCGATCCGGTTCGATGATGTCGAAGCACGGCTTCCCGAGCTCCAACACGTGCAACTTGTCCTCGATGACCATCGGCCGTCCCAGCAGCACCGGATGCGCGATCTTCAGGTTGGCAAGCTGGTAGCAGGCCCGGATGATCTTCTCGTGCTCGCCTTCGGAAAAGACGATGCGCTTGGGCGCAGCCTTCGCCCTGTGACGTACGTCACACATGACTTCTTGGGTGCGACCCAGCCGGCGCGAGAGTTGGTCGCGGTACTCTTCAATGTCAACTTTCACCTGCGCCACTCCACTTTCCATGGCTGCCTGGGTAACCGCGGAGGCCTCAGAAAGGAGCACGCGCGGGTCGAAAGGCTTGGGAATGATGTAGTCCGGACCAAAGTGCAGCCGGCCAAGTCCGTAGGCGCGCAGCACCATGTCGGGAACATCTTCCTTAGCCAGGGCTGCGAGGGCGCGAGTTGCCGCAATCTTCATTTCCTCGTTGATGGCGCGGGCTCGAACATCCAGGGCGCCCCGGAATATAAAGGGGAAACCAAGAACATTATTGACCTGATTGGGACAGTCGGACCGCCCTGTCGCTATAATGGCGTCCGGCCTGGCCGCCTTGGCAGCCTCATAACTGATTTCTGGCACCGGATTGGCCATAGCAAAAATGATGGGCCGGTCAGCCATCGAGCGCACCATTTCCGGGGTCACACAATTGGGGCCGGAGACGCCTAAGAAGACATCCGCATCCTTCATGGCTTCCGCCAGGGTTCTCGCCGTGGTTTTGGAGGCGAGGCGGGCCTGGTAAGGGTTGATGCCCTCGGTGAGCCCTTCGTAGATGACCCCCATGAGGTCGCAAATGATGAGGTTTTCTCGCTTCACCCCCAACCGAATGTAGTACTGGGCGCAGGTTAGTCCGGCCGCCCCGGCGCCATTGACAACTACCTTGATCTTCTCGATGTCCTTCCCCACGATCTCGAGGGCGTTCAACAGGGCAGCGCCGGAGATAATGGCGGTTCCGTGCTGGTCGTCGTGGAAGACTGGAATAGTCATTGTCCGGCGCAGTGTTTCTTCCACGTAGAAGCACTCTGGCGCCTTGATGTCTTCGAGGTTGATGCCCCCGAACGTGGGCTCCAGCAGTTGGCACAACTTGATGACATCTTCAGGGTCCTCTGAACCCACCTCAAGGTCAAAGACGTCGATGTCTGCGAAGCGCTTGAACAGCACGCCCTTGCCTTCCATGACGGGCTTTCCCGCCAGCGCGCCGATATTCCCGAGGCCCAGCACCGCCGTGCCGTTCGACACCACGGCGACGAGGTTTCCTTTGGCCGTGTAATCGAATGCGAGCTCGGGGTTCTTTTGGATTTCCAGGCAGGGTTCAGCCACCCCCGGTGTATAGGCGAGGCTCAAATCCCACTGGGTTGAGCAAGGCTTGGTCGGCGTGACTTCAATCTTCCCCTTGCGGCCTTGGCTGTGATAATTCAGAGCATCTTGTTTGTGAATCTGCATGACACCCCCCTGTGCCGCGAATTAAGGGGACAGGATTCCGCAGCACACGCGACTTATCGGTCCTGGTAAACGTTGATGAGTTGCAACCGCATCGCCTCGAGGCGAGCTTCGACAACATAGGCGAATCGCTTCAGGAGTTCGTAACCGAGTTCGTGGTCTTGTTCAGCTTTGGCGCGCAGGCACTGCCCGTCGATAGCAAAAACACGCGTCGGCTCGAGGGTTCGTGCCGAAAACTTCCATCGGTAAGGTGGGAACAACCACGACCATCCCAGAATCTCGCCTTCTCCAAGGGTCAGAATGGTGAGGGGGCCACGGCGTTCGGAGAATATCTGCAGCGCCACCTTCCCCTGGCGGATGAGATAGAAGGTGTTGGCCTCTTCACCCTCATGGAAAATGAACTGTCCAGCCTCAAGGCGGACGTTGGAGGCACATCCGACTACGAGTTCGAGGTGGCGGTCTGGAAAGTCATTCAAAAACGGATGCTCACTCAAAATCCTTTCTAGTGTTTCCATTGTTGTCCCTCCCCCGTGCAGCCTCCCTGGAGGTGTTTAGTTCCCCCCGTGGTGCACAGGTCTTGGATTCTCGGAGTTGGAAATCCGACCCCACATTCACGTGCCCCCCGCCGGCTTGCAGTGCTCTAGCAATTCCTCCGCCGCAACGGCCTTCACGATTTGCGGCAGCCTGGCAGTCAGTTCGGCGCTAAGATTCTCTGAAAAGGTCTCGGGTTCCCGGATCGCGATGCCGTACACCACAACGGTACTTGGAACTTCAAGACCTACCATCCGTGCCAGGGTTAGGATATCGTGGAAGCCCGCTGTGTGGAAGCTCAAAAAGGAAGAACTGGAGGGTTCCTGGATTTCCACCTGATTAACCGTCCCCACCTCTGCCTGCACGCCGGTGAGGGCGTCAATGATCACCGCTCGCTGATAGCCAACCAGCCGTTCAACCAGACTAAAAGCGGAAGCAGCATGTTCGAGGAGATCGACGTTCGCCTTGCCGCGAAGGAGATCGCACACGTGCCGGGCCACCACAGGTCCGATCCCATCATCCCCGTGCGATGGGTTGCCCAGACCCACGATGGCAGTTTTTCCAGACTTATACGGACTCGCGTCGGCGCGAGGTAAGCAAGTTTCCATGCGAGTCAAAAACCTGTACTTCCAGCGGCATCTTGCCGGGCAGAGAGTGCGTGGCGCAGCCGAAGCAGGGGTCATAAGCGCGGAAAGCCATCTCGATCCGGTTGAGCACCCCATCCGTGATCTCCACTCCTCGCCGAATCACGCCATGAGCGGCCTTGCGGATCGACATCGCAATCGGCGCATGGTTGTTCGTCGTGCCCACGATCAAATTGACTTTTCGCAGGATGCCCCGTTCGTCGGTGATGTAGTGATGGTAAAGGGTCCCACGGGGCGCTTCCACGCAACCGACGCCTTCCGAGGGAGTGGCCGTGGGGATGGTGCGGATTTTGTCGCTGAGGATCTCGTCGTCCCGCGCCAGCTCGGCGGCCCGCTCGGCGGCGTAGAGCAACTCGATGACCCGAGCCCAGTGTGTGGCCAGCGTCTGGTGCACCGGTTTGCCTCCTAGCGTCTGGTACATCCGCTCGTACTGTTCCTGCGCGAGGGGGGTAGCCATGCCATCGGCGGCGTTGAGCCGGGAAAGAGGCGTGGCACGGTATACGCCGGAGTCCTTGCCTTCCACAAAACCCTTCCAGCCGACCTGCTTCAAGAAAGGGAACTTCAGGTACGTCCAAGGCTCAACGTGCTCGGCCAGGACCTGGAGGTAATCGCGGGGAGGAAATTTCACGAATTCCTTCCCGTCGGGGTCCACCACGCGGATTTTCCCGTCGTAGAAGTTCCCCTTGTTGTTCTCGTCCACGGTCCCCATGGAGTAGAGGCGGTGGGTGTAAGTGTCGCTCAAGATCATGTCCACATAGGCTTGGTTGCCGAGCACCACCTGATCGAAAACGCCGATCGTGAACTTTGCGAACTCGAGGAAATAAGCCGTGTGTCCCACAATCTCGTCGCGCTCTTCAGCGGTGAGCCGCTTGGCCACGCCGCCGGGGACGCCCGTAACCGGATGAATGGCTTTCCCGCCAATCAGGGAGACGACGCGCTGGGCTCTCTTTCGCAGCTCGATCACCTTTTGTCCGGCCTCGAGACCTACTTTTTTCACTACGCCCAGGATATTTCGCTCGGCCGGGGGCGCGTCGGGACCCACAACGAAATCCGGTCCTCCCAGGGCGTAGAAGTGCAGGGTGTGATCGCCCACAAAGAAGGCCGAATAAAGGAGTTCGCGAAGCTTCTTGGCGGCGGTCGGAGGCTCCACGTGGAAAACGGCGTCGCAAGCTTTGACGCTGGCCATGTGGTGCGCCTCCGGGCATACGCCGCAGATCCGAGTCGTGATGCGCGGCATTTCCTCGACCGGGCGCCCCACACAGAACTGCTCGAAGCCCCTCAGCTCCGGCACCTGAAAATAGGTGTTCGCGACCTCGCCGTCGTCATCGAGGAAGATAGCAATCTTCCCGTGGCCTTCCAGCCGCGTCACAGGATCTATCAGGATCTTTCGCATCTCTCCCTCCACTCTAGGCACTTGGCTGCTTGCGATGCAGTATCGAATTGGGCACGCTGAACCGGTAGAAGGTTCCGACCGGGTCGGCGATCTGATCCAGGATCGAGTCAATTTCAGCCGCATCCTGGGAGTCAATCACGCTGCTGATGGCACTGACCATTTTCACCCCCTGGTCGATGACGTTGGGCGCCGCTCCGTAACATCCCCGGCAGGGCATGTTCGCCTTTACGCACAGGGCACCACAGCCGCTGCGCGTGGCCGGTCCCATGCAAATGACCCCTTGATCGAGCAGGCACTCTTCCGGTTTCGTTTCAATCTCCCAGACCCGGTAGAAGCGTTTGAGATGTTTTTCTTTCCGGGGACGGCCGCATTCCTCGCAGCAGGTCTTATCACCGGCCCCGATTACAGACCCCGCGGGCGGCAGTACCGCTCCCTGCATGATCGCGGACATCACCGTGAGGATCTGGGGAGGCTGGGGCGGACAGCCGGGAATGAAGTAGTCCACCGGAACCACCTGGGCCAGAGTCTGCACCGATTCGTAAAACTTCGGAATATCCAACTCCCCCTCGGGCGCCGCAACCAGCGGTAAAGGCCGGGTTCCTTCCGGGTTCAGCGTGGAGGGAGTTTGTTGATACGACGACTCGAAAATCGCCTCGCGCGTCGTCAGGTTCGCCAGGCCGGGAATGCATCCGTCCATGGCGCAGGAGCCGAACGCTACCAGGACCTTCGCTTTGCGGCGCAGCAAGTGCGCCATCGATTCGTTTTCGCTGTTCCGGATGGCGCCGTTGAACAGGCAGAGGTCGATGTCGCCGTCCGCCATGGCTTCGACGTCTTTATACTTGAAGTCCATGGCGCAAGGCCAGAATACGATGTCGAAAAACCCCGCCACATCCAGGATCTTCTCTGCCACGTCCAGCACGGCGACCTCGCAGCCGCCGCAACTCGCCGCCCAATACAAAGCCAGCTTGGGTTTGCTCATGCGGCCACCTCCTGGGTTTCCAGTTCCCCTCCTAGAGATTGCGGGTGCACGTAGGTCTCCAAGCGCAACGGCCCCAATGCCCGCACTTCCTCGGTGAACTCGTTAGACACCTTGGCAAACTTTTCGCCCTCCGCAGCCGAGACCCATTCCAGCCGCAGGCGATGTTCGTCAACGCCGAATTCCCGCAGGATCCGCTTCAGCAAGAGGATCCGCCGAAGCGCCTTGAAGTTGCCTTCCTGGTAGTGGCAATCGCCCGGATGACAGCCTAACACCAGGATTCCATCGGCGCCTAACTGAAAGGCGCGCAGGATAAAGGAGGGATCCACCCTCCCCGAGCACATGAGGCGGATGATGCGCAAGTTGGGCGCCGATTTCATCCGGCTGGTTCCAGCCAGGTCGGCCCCCGTGTAGGAGCACCAGTTGCACAAGAATCCGACGATTCGGGGCTCAAAGTTTTTGCTGTTCGTCTTCAATTTCGCTGCCTCCCTTCGTCTAACAGGCTGATGAAAAAGCCTTGGAACGCTGCCGTAGCGCCGGCTTCCAGCCGGCAACTCCACTAGATTCAATAACGGCCGGCAAGATGCCGGCGCTACAAAGGGCGTCGCGGCGACTTTTTCATCAGGCTGCTAAACGCTGAGGACGCCCTCCAGTTCCGCATAGACCTGCTTGTCGGTGAAGCCGCTGCCGGTGATGGCGCCCGCCGGGCAGGCGGCCACGCAGGTGCCACAGCCTTTGCACAGTGGCATGTTGACCCGCGAAACGTTCTTATCCTCGAGATAATCAATCGCCTTGTAGGGGCACAGCGCATTGCAGATGCGGCAGCCGCTGCAATACAGCTCGTCGATCTCGGCCCGCACCGGATCGATTTCGACCACCCCTTTGGCGATGGTGGCCAGCATGCGGGCCGCCGCCGCGCTGGCCTGGGCCACCGAGTCGGGAATGTCCTTTGGTCCCTGTGCGCACCCGGCCACAAAGAGGCCGTCCGTGGTGGTGGCCACCGGATCCAGCTTCGGATGACGCTCCAGGAAGAAGCCATCCGGGCTGCGGCTGAGGCCGAAAAGACGACCCACCTGCTCAGCGTCCCGGCGCGGCTCTATGGCGTTGCAGAGCACCACCATATCGACCGGGATCTCGCGGAACCGGCCGATCAGCGTGTCCTCGCACCGGATCAGCAGTGTACCTTCGTCACGCTTCGACCAGCCCGCCTGAACTATCTCGGCAACCTTCCCACGAATGACGTTGGCGCCTTCGTGCAGAACGCGTGAGTAGAACTCCTCGTACCCCTTCCCGAAGGCCCGAATATCAATGTAAAAGTTGTAAACCTCTCCTTGCGTGCGTTCCTTAATCAGATGGGAGAATTTCAGCGCGAACATGCAACAGACCCGCGAGCAATAACGATGGTGGTTCTCATCCCGGGAACCTATGCAGTGCAGGATGCCCACGGCCCGCGGGGCTTGTCCGTTCTTGAGAAGAATTCGCCCTCCCGTAGGCCCTGTGGCGTTCAGCATTCGTTCCACATCCAGGCCCGTGTAAATGTTGTCGAGTCTCCCGTAACCGTACTGAGCCATGGGGGTTGGGTCGAATGCATCGAAGCCCGTCGCGATCAGTACTTGCCCGACATTGAGCTCGATTTCTTCATCCACCATCTTGTGATTGACGGCACACGGTTCACAGACCTCGACGCACTTTTGACAGCCCTCGGTCTTGAAATGAATGCAGCTCTCAGCATCGATCACGGGCACTCTGGGCACCGATTGAAGCGTGGGTACGTAGATCGCGGTGTTCGGCCCCAGAAGGAACTCAGGAGTCCTGCCCTTGTAATCCTCAACCT
The DNA here is from genome assembly GCA_049698675.1 of Terriglobia bacterium. Classification (GTDB taxonomy): domain Bacteria; phylum Acidobacteriota; class Terriglobia; order UBA7540; family UBA7540; genus CAVROP01. The sequence continues at coordinate 6,425 of JBAVYG010000661.1, read as the reverse complement.
CGAATTTAATGTGCGAGGTGGGACATACCAGCGCGCAGGCGCCGCACGCAATGCACGCCTCCGATTCCAGGTTAAACGGGGTGGCCACGCGGCGCTGAATTCCTCGGTCGGCGAAACTGATGGCGCTCGCGCCCACCACCTCGTCACAGGCCCGCACGCACAAACCGCACAGAATGCACGCGTCCTGGCGCTCATCCTTGAGTGCGCTAGTGAACCGCGTTGCTTTGAGCCCGGCCTCCTCGGCGTACTTTCGGAGAATGGGCACATTGGGCCATCGCGCCAGCATCATTTCCAGGATGAACCGGCGGGCCTTGAGGACGTGCTCGTTGTTGGTGTTGACCACCATGCCGTCCCGGCAGGCCACCTGGCAGGAGGGGACCAGCTCGTCTCCCCACTTGGTCTTCGTCTCCACCACACACACGCGGCAGGCCGCAAAGGGCTTAATAAGCGGGTGGTAGCAAAGAGTTGGAATCTTGATGTCCAGGAACTTCGCCGCTTGCAGGATGGTCGTCCCCTTCGCCACCTCGGTTGTTTTTCCGTCAATGGTCAGGCTTATCACGCTCCACCTCTCATTCCACAATCACCGCATTGAAGTGGCACATGTCTACGCATGTCCCACACTTGCTGCACAAAGTGACGTCGATCCTGTGCGGCTGGTTCTTCTCGCCGAAAATCGCTTTTTCCGGACACTCGCGCCGGCACACACCGCAACCGTGTCCGCGCTGAACGCAGACCTCCGGGTCGATCTGGTAGGTGTTCAATTGCCGGCAGACATGGGCGGGACATTTGTGCGCCTCAATGTGCACAAGATACTCATCGCGGAAATAGCGTAGGGTTGTCAGGACCGGGTTGGGGGCCGACGTTCCCAACCCACAGAGCGACGTTTCTGCCACGATTTTGGCGACTTCCTCCAAGGATTCCAGATCCTCCATCGTCCCGTGGCCTTCGGTGATCTTGGTCAGGATATCGAGCATCAACTTGGTGCCCTCGCGGCAGGGAGTGCATTTGCCGCAAGACTCGTCTTGAGTAAAGCCCAGGAAGTACCGGGCCACATCCACCATGCAGGTGTCTTCATCCATCACCACCATGCCGCCCGAGCCCATCATGGAGCCAGCTTCGGTGAGGGTCTCGAAGTCCACCGGCAAGTCGATCAGTTCGTTGGGGATACACCCGCCGGAAGGACCCCCGGTCTGCACAGCCTTCAATTTCTTGCCGCCGGGTATTCCCCCTCCGATGTCGTAAATGATCTCGCGGAGAGTAATGCCCATGGGGACTTCGACCAGCCCGGTACTCTTGATCTTCCCGACGAGCGAAAAGACTTTCGTGCCTTTGCTCTTTTCGGTTCCGATCTGGGCAAACCAATTACCACCCCGGTTGATGATGGGAGGGACGTTCGCCCACGTTTCGACGTTGTTGAGGCAGGTGGGTTTCCCCCAGAGTCCCTTTTCCGCCAGCCGAGGGGGCCGAGCTCTCGGTTCTCCGAGTCTGCCTTCCACGGCCGCCACCAGCGCTGTTGCCTCTCCGCAAACAAATGCGCCGGCTCCTTTTGAGACCGAGATGTCAAAATCGAACCCCGTGTCCAAGATGTTTTCCCCCAAAAGGCCGTACTCTCGAGCCTGATCGATGGCAATGTGGATTCGCTGGACGGCCAAGGGGTACTCATTTCTGATATAAACCACGCCCCAGCGGGCCCCGATGGCTCTGGCCCCGATCAGCATTCCTTCAATAACGGAGTGAGGATCCGATTCCACTATGCTGCGATCCATAAAGGCGCCCGGGTCCCCTTCGTCGCCGTTACAGATCACATACTTCGGCTCTCCCTCCGCGTCCCGAACGGCCTCCCACTTCCTCGCCGCCGGGAACCCTGCGCCTCCCCTGCCTCGCAGCCCGGAAATCTTGACTTCATTAAGGACCTCCTCCGGGGTCATTTGGGAAAGCGCCTTTGCTAACCCCGCATAACCGTCTCGGGCGATGTATTCATCGATGCTTTCCGGGTCGATCAGACCTCGGTTCCTCAGCGCGATGAGCATTTGACGGGCAAAGAAAGGAATGTCCATCATCTTAGGAACCGGCGTGCGTGTCTCCGGTGGAACGTACATGAGCTTATTGACAGGTCTGCCCTTCAGAAAGTGCTCTTCCACGAGATGCGGAACGTCTTTGGGGCTGAGCTGCTGATAAAAAATCCCATCCGGTTGAACGACCATGAGAGGACCGACGCCGCAAAAACCATTACAACCCGTGGTCACTACCTGAATCTCGTTGTCCAGCCCGCGCTTTTCGATCTCCTTCTGCAAGGCGTCCCTGAACTCAAGCGAACGATTGGAGACGCAGCCCGTCCCCGCACAAACCATTAAGTGCATTCGATACGCCATTTGGATCTCCTCCAGGATTCTCCGCTCTTAATCGTTAATAGGTCCGTTCGCTCCCTATGGCGAGTGCATACTGTTGCGCGATCTTTCCTCCCAGAACGTGCTCCGTGAAAATTTCCTTGATCTTTCCCTCCGTCAGGTCCACATACTTCACAGGAGCTTCGCCAACCACCTCCACCGTAGCCATCGGTTCACGGCTGCACAGACCTGCACAACCGGAGGTAGTCACCATCACGTCCCTGAGATCCCTCCCCTCTACTTCCCGCAAGGCAGCTTCAAGGATCTTCCGCGAGCCCGCCGCAATACCGCAAGTGCCCATGTGAACCGTCATCTTGACCCGGGCGGCGCCCTCGCGGAGGGACATGGACTTCCTGGCTTTCTCTCGGACCTCCGCCAAGTCTTCCAATTTAAGCTTTGGCATCTCGGGCTCCTTCCTTTGAGTGTTGCTTGATGATCTGGTCTACTTTATTGAGAGAAACCTTGCCGTACAGTTCTGGACCCACGGTGACCACGGGGGCAAGCCCGCAGCATCCGAGGCAGCGGACCGCCTCCAGACCGAAATTGAGACTCGGCGTGGTCTGCCCGCACTTGATACCGAGTTGCCGTTCGAACTTCTCGAGGATCTTCCCGGCAGCCCTCACGTGGCAGGCCGTCCCCAGGCAAACCGCTATCGGGTGCCTCCCTTTGGGCTTCAAGCTGAAAGCCCGATAAAACGTGGCCAGGCTGTAGGTGCGACTGAGGGGTACGTGCATAGTGCGGGATATATACGTGAGAACATCCTGCGGCAAATAGCTGAATTCGTTCTGCACGTCCTGTAGCATGGCGATGAGCGCGTTTTTCTGTGCGTTGTGTTGTTGAATGATCTTTTCAGCCGTTTCCAACTGCATATGCACCTACCTCCCTCGGTAGCGCCGGTCCCGCGTCTGCGGGACAGGCACGTGCCGCCCTAAAGGGCGGCGCTACACTTGAGCTGCTCCCTCACCTTTTCCACACTTTTCCTGACGGCCGATATTCCTTTGGGAGAATTAATCGGTATATCTCCCAGTTGAGTCTTGATTTCTCTGGTGCTGAACGAGATTTCCGAATCGCCGGCTTGATGCAAGTATGTCAACTCGATTTGAGGGTTTCCGACCACCAGGGCAAGAAGTGTCTGGTCCATATCCCCCAAGGGTTGCCGGTCAACATGACTGTATTGAAACACGCCGGTGACCTTTGTTCCCGCTCCGGGACAGGACGCGATCTTGAATTCGCCCCCGGCCCTCTTTGCTGCCTGCTCAAAAAGGGACAGGCCCAACCCCACCCGGCGGGTGGTTCGAGTCGTGAAAAAGGGGTCCGTTGCCTTCTGAAGCATGTCCTCGCTCATTCCACGTCCGTTGTCGATAATCTCGATGGAGAGCAAATCCTCTCGGCGGCTCTCCCGCACTCGGATTTCCACCTGCCTGGCTCCCGCTGCGATGGAATTCTCCGCAATGTCCAGTACGTGCAGAGAAAGATCTTCCATGTGAAACCTATCCCAACGCCCGTTCTTCTCGCCGAGGAGCGCAAACACAGGCCTCCTCTGGCACCACCCGTCTGCCGTCCTCCCCGCGCAGGGCCTTCTTGATTTCCCGCGTGCTGGGCTCATATAGCAGCAGCGAAGTCCAGACCTTGCCGATATCCGTAACGGAATGTGCGTCGGACGAACGAACGAAAGCATAGCCAGCGTATTCCGGAAAGCGCCGCTTTGCTTCCTCGAGGCTGGTGTTTCGAGACAGTTCTAAAGCATCCAGGTGTAAATCTTCAGGGACAAACCCCAACTGCCCGAGGATCCCGAACGTCTCGCGATCGACGTGAGCCGCGATCGCCAGGCCCTCCAAGCCACAAATGCTATACACTACCTGCTCGACAGAGAGTTCGGTCGCGCCGGCCAGCAGCCGGTTGTTGAACCCGAGTACGTCATGATCTTCATTCACGACAACCTGAAGCCCGAAAGCTTCGGTATTGTTTTCTCCGTGCAAATGCTCGTACACGATCTCCTGTAGCCGGAGCGCCCGATCGACGGTGTCAAAAACCGCCAGGATGTGCACCTCTTCCTTCGAGGTCACTTCCATCCCTGGCAGTACCGTGAGGTTTCTATCTTGCGCCGCCCTCACGACCGCGGGCACGTTCTCCGAGGAGTTGTGATCGGAAATGCCAATCACGTCCAAACCCTGCTGGAGGGCTTGGTCCACGATCGTTTTGGGACCCATGTTCAATTCGGCGCAAGGGGAGAGGCACGTATGAATGTGCAAATCCGCTTTAAAGATTCGCGGCATCATAGAACCCCCCGGATGCCCATCTGGTACAGTCTTCCCACCAGCTCAAACGCCGGAAGCCGGCTGCCCAATAAAATGACTTTCTCCTCCTGGGCTTTCTCCATTGTTTCAGGATCAGGGGTTCGCCCGTTCACCAGCACGACCGCGGCCAGCTCCTTTAACGTGGCCACCGCGATGATGTTGCGATGCGTTTGCATGGTGATCCAAAGGTTGCCTGCCTTGCTGTGGGCGATAACGTCACTTAGGAGGTCACTGGCATAGCCTCCTGTTATCTCCTTGTCGAGGCCATCGTGTTGCCCCAGAATCTCGAGATGCGTGCTGTCGACAACCTCCCGGATCGTCATAGAGTGAGCACCTCCCGCTTGCTGGTTAGCCCGGAAGAGGGACCGACCGAGGTCCGAGCCTGCTTCGCGGTGAGGACCACGCAGTCCTCAAAATGGGCGCGCCCCAGGACCACGTCTTCGGCAAAGCTTAGACAGGAGGGCGCGCCGCAGGCCCCGCAATTGATCTGCGGCAGCCCTTCATGTGCTTCCTGAATGCGCTTCCTTTTCTCGATGGCCTTCCCAATGTCCTTATCCAGTGGGGCGAAAGGCCTTGAAGAGATCTTGCCGGGCAGCGAGAAATAGCGTCTTTGATACAACTCTCGTATCTTTGCCCGGTCCTGGCAGGGGACATTCCCGAACCGGGCTACCAAGCTCAGAATCGTGCCCCGAGTAACATAGGGACCACCCACGGTAAGTGAACCGCCGCAACATCCCTGCGCGCAGGCGTGGCACTCAACGAATTGGATATCACCGAGTCTTCCGCGCTCAATTTCGTCCAGAATCCTTTCCACATCCCCAAGACCGCCCACCGCCAGACTGCTTTCGGCCCGCAAGGAGGAAACTTGCCCGCCGAGGACTGGCCAGCCCAGGCCCATGCCCCGCACTGACTCTTCGATTTGGTGCGCACTGTTATTCATGTCGCTGAGCGCTGAAAGGAGGGGGCGGTAAATGTCGGATATGGCGATTGCGCCATCGATGTGTGAGGCTCTTTTCCTGAGAGGATACTTGATGGCGACCATTTTGGCGGGGCAGGGCGTCAGATAGATGACCCCAATCTCGTCCCGCCGCAAGCCCAGTTCCTTCATCTTCTTGTTCCGCACCTCTCGCGCCGCTATCTCCATGGGAGAATCAATGGGAATCAGGAGATCAATGAGGCTGGGGTATCGCGCCTGAATCAGACGCACGATGGTGGGACAAAAAGGGGACAGCAGCGGCAGCGGCCCGCGATAACTGGCCAGATACTCGTCGATAGCCGCGTTGACGGCCTCGCTGGCGCAGGCTACGTCACAGGCATCATCGAAGCCGATTTTTCTCACCCCAGTCAGGATTGTGCTGGGAAGAACGTCCTTGCGGAACTGCCCGTAGAGCACGGGCGAGATAAGCGCAACGGTGTGCCTGAACTTCGAGAAATCGGTGAAGGAGCTCGTTTGGGGGACGATCGCGTTGTGGCGGCACGCCCGAGCGCACTCGCCACAGTCGATGCAGCGGTCTTCGAGTATCTCCGCCTTGCCCTGCCGCACCCGGATCGCCTCCGTAGGACAGACCTTAAGGCAGGCCATTCGACCGATGCATCGCTCCGGCACAACCCGAACGGAATGAAAGTAATCCCCCATGCTAAAGCCGAAACGTTATTTCCAAAGTCGTGCCTTTACCCACCACGGAATGAATGGAAAAGGCATCGGCATTCTTCTTGATGTTGGACAGGCCCATGCCTGCCC
>JBAVYG010000660.1:0-5566 GCA_049698675.1 Terriglobia bacterium | reverse complement strand
ACATTCTTTCGCCCGCTCCGCGGGCTGATTTCATCAACGAACTTCGGACTCAGGACACCAGTATCTCAACTCGAGCCGAAATCACATCCTCAGGCGTCTGTAGCACTACGGCGGAAAGTTCATGCGGCGCACGAGGTCCTGGAAGCGCGGGTCGGAGCGGAGCGGATCAAACATGCACCAAACTTTGAGGTAGGGAATTAACTGATCATGCTCCTCGAAGGCCCTTTGCAACTGCTCGATCGCCCGATCCCTTTCCCCCAAGGCAATAAGGACCGGAACTGTGCTCACAGCGGGCACGAACCCTCCGCGCGACACGCCTCTCGTCTCCTCCAGAACCTTGGTGGCCTCGCTCCGCCTACCGGCCATGGCATACGCTTCGCCCAATATTCCCAAGTATGCTCTGCCCCCCGTGAGCAACACGGCCTTCCGGGCTGGGGGAACAGCCTCCTGATACGCTCCCTTTCCAATGTAGCTCGAAGCTAGCTCGCTATACGCATCCGGGAAGTTGGGGGCCAGCTCGACGGTTCTGCGCAATACTTCGATGGCGAGGTCGTACTGGCGGGCCATTTTGTAATGTGTTCCGAGGTGCGTTTTCGCCGCAGGGCTGAGCGGGTCAAGCTCAAGGTAACGCAGACTCTCGCGAAGGGACTCAGCAAACCGACCCGTCGAAATGAAATAGTGTGAGCACATGTGGTGAGCAGGAGCGTAACTGGGGTTGAGCTCGATCGCTCGCCGACATGCTATCTCTGCGGCCTCCCAGTCCCAGTCGTAGAAGGTTGCGACGCTGCAGAGGGAGGCATACGCCTCCGCCGAGTTCGCATCCAGGGCAAGAGCCTTACGCGCCGCCTGCTTCGCTTCTGGGAACGTCTCGTTCGCTGGGAGGTAGTGGAACCGACCCAGGAAGATGTAAGCATCGGCCAAGCCGGCGAAGGCGGGCGCGAAACTGGGGTCTCGTTCAAGCGCCTGCTCAAAATACTTGATGGCCGATCGGCCGCTTTCCATGGTCCAATTGTCCAGAATGGTGCTCGCCTTCAGGTAGGCTTTGTATGCCTCGGGATCGACTGGCCGGGCGCTGCCTAGGCGCGTCTGCTCTTGGGGCGAAACAACGATTTTGATCTCACGGGCCACTGCCTGCGCGACCTCGCTTTGTAGGGCCAGGATGTCGCGCAGGTCGCGCTCATAGCTTTCGGCCCAGAGGTGGCGGTCGGTGGGAGCGTGCAGCAAATTGGCGGTGATGCGCATGCGGTTTTCTGAGCGCTGCACGGTGCCTTCAACGATGGCGTCCACGTTTAATTCGCGCGCAATCTGGGGCAGCGGCTTCTTGGTCCCCTTGTACTGCATCACAGAGGTCCGTGAGATGACCCGCAGGGCGCTGATTTTGCCGAGGTTGGTGATCAACTCCTCGGTCATGCCATCGGCGAAGTATTCCTGCTCGGGGTCGTGGGAGAGGTTTTCGAACGGCAGGACGGCGATGGATTGGATTCGTAGGGGCGGTTCGCGAACCGCCCCTCCGGCCCGTAAAACACGGTCGCGTCGGCCGGCGATGTTAAGGGCGAAAAGCACGGCCACCACGGCTACCACCAAGCCGCTTGCCACCGCGAAAGCCCAGTGTCTTCGTAGAGGCGATTCACGAACCGCCCTCGGGCCGGTTGTCGGCAGGGGCAATTCTTGCATTGCCCCGCCCTCCACCGGCGCGATAAAGCGATAACCGTGGCGCGGCAAGGTTTCGATGAAGCGTGGCGCAGCCGGATCGTCCCCTAAGGCCTCGCGCAGCCTTTTGATCGAGTTGTTGACGCTGTGTTCGAAATCAATGAAGGTGTCCTCCGGCCACAGCTTCTCTCGGATCTCTTCCCGGGTCACCAGCTCACCCGGACGCTCCAGCAGCATGGCGAGGACTTGAAAGGGCTGACCTTGTAGCTTGACCTTCAGTCCCTGCTTGCGCAGTTCTCCGGTGCGAAGGTCAACTTCGAAAACACCAAAGCGCAACAGGCGCGGTCGAGCGTTGCTGTCGTTCATGGGGCCAACTACCACCAGTTGACGGCGAGTATATCACTACACGAGTTCCCTTGAAAGGCAAACCACTGTAGGTGTTTTAGAGGACAAATGGCCTCTCCTCAGGGAGTTAGCCAGGTGCAAATATTTCACCTTCGCGTAACCCGTTGACGGCAAGTATATCACTACCGAGTTTCCTTGAAAGGCAAACCACCAAAAGTATATTGGAGGGCAAACCGCCTCTTCTCAGGGAGTTAGTCAGGTACAAACATTATACCTCGGCGTTACCCGCAGGGCATTGACGTCGAAATGAGCCCGGAACACTGTGGGCGCAGACAACGCGACGCGGGTTGGGTGAGGCCGCGTCCTCTGGCCGGACTCCGGCAGGGGATCAGGACGTTAAGCGCACGGCTCCTCACCCAACCCACGGGAAGGCGTCGTTACTATCTTGAGCGAAGAGGAGAATTTCAACCATGCGTAAATTATTGAGCATCGTGTTTTCGGCGGTCCTGCTGCTGACCGTCAGCAGCCAAGGGACCTGGGCTCAAAATGGGGGATTGCCGGGGGCAAAGGGCGCGTTCGTCCCTGGGGCAATCAAGCACTCAGACCGGACGGTGTTACATGGCGACATTGTCCACTACCGCTTCGATGTGGTCGTGGGTCCGGGTAAATTCGATGTGATCCGGCTCCACCGAGTCGTCAGGGAGGCACAACCGTATCACCCAATACGAACCGTGGATGGGGTGCTCTTGCTCCCCGGATCACCCAACTATTTCGAGGCGATCTTCATGGCGCCGTTGATCTCTTCCGTGCCCGCCTGGGATCGCTCGATTGCGGTTTTCTTAGCGGAAAACAACATCGACGTTTGGGGTATGGATTATGCGTGGGCCCTGGTTCCGGCGGAAACAACTAATCTCGACTTCATGAAGGGATGGGGTGTCATAAAGGACACCCGGCACACAGGGATCGCCCTTTCCGTCGCCCGCCAGATTCGAGGGATTACCGACCAGGGTTTCGGTCCGCTCCATGTGCTCGGGTTCTGCTACGGCGGGATGATCGCCTACTCCCTCGCCGGGGGAGAGACTCAGCAGCCCCATTCTTCGCGCAATATCAAGGGAATCATCGTCGGCGACATTCCCATGAAGTTCAAGGAGAAATCTATTCGCGACTATTACTGCAGTGATATGGCCGTATACCAAGCCATGCTCGATGCAGGGGAGTACAGCGACGACACCGGTGTTTTCTTGAAGCAGGTCAGCGATCTGGCGCTGTCCGACCCCGATGATGGGTCACCGATCATCCCGGGCTTGACCAACTATCAGACCGCTCTGTTGGTGGGAGCAACTGGCAACCCGCCGATATCCTGGCATTTCGTCGGCGGAAACCTGGATGAGAATGGCATCCCCAGCGACCTGCAATACACCGAGGCTCGGCTCTGGCTGGATTTTCTCCAGGCCATCCCGCCGCACTTGCCGGTGCAGACGGATTTGGATGGGGACGCAGTGTGGTGCGGCGCGGTCAATGTGCCGTTCGACGACCATCTGCGCGAAATCGCCGTCCCGATTCTTTATGTCGGCACAGGGGGAGGATTCGGACAGTATGGCTACTACACGACCACGCTGACCGCGAGCAAGGATGTCACCAAATTCACGGTGAGCGAAACGGGTAACCGCGAGACGGACTTCGGGCACGCCGATCTTTTCCTTGCGAGGGATGCGGAAGGACTGGCCTGGGGGCCGATCCTGGACTGGCTCAAGGCCCATCGTTAAAGCAGCAAGCAAGGTAGCGCAGAGTTGTTCTGTAACTCTGCGGTTCGTACCTTGGGGGGGGCAAAAGCCGCAGACTTCAAGAACAAGTCTGCGCTAGCTGCTTAAGCATGAAACGGAGAAGCGTGACTGCTCTCCTAATTCCTGGAGGTGAGACTATGCGTAAATTATTCAGCATTGTGTTTTCGGCGGTCCTGCTGCTGATCGTCAGCGGCCAAGGGACCTGGGCTCAACAAAACAAGGTCTGGGAACTGGGGACTTATCCGAATGGAACGTGGGCCGTCACGGGGGACATTAACGATTTCGGACTTGTGGTAGGCCAGGGCGACCTGCCGGACGGCTCTACCCATTCCCTGGCGGTTTCCCTTTTTGGTCCACGTGCAGGGAAGTGGATCGACCTCGGCACGCTGGGTGGGACAGCCAGCGGTTGGGAAGAGGGCCTCATTACGGTCTCTGACACAGGCATGATTGTTGGGCACTCTGCCACTCGAGACAACGACCGCGTGCACGCTTTCGTTTGGACGGAGAAGTCCGGCATGGTCGATCTTGGCACCCTCGCCGATATCGGTTACCCGACCTACAACTCCAGTTATGCGTCCGGAGTGAACAAGCAGGGAACGCTGATCGTGGGCTGGAGTGGCGTCGAGGAAAGCTGCTTAACCTGTGCTCCGACCCTTCCTGTTGTCTGGACCCCATCCGTCGTGTGGAAGAACGGGGAACCTGTCACGAGATGGAAGATACACAAGCTCGACACGACCGGTTTTGATGAAATGACTTTTTGGTTTGCATGGGCAGTGAATGATTCTGGTCAGATCGTTGGGGAGGGTTCCAACAGTCAGGGCATGTTTGTCGGTGTGCTCTGGACCCCTCTTCAGAATGGGAAGTGGAAGCTCACCAAGCTTCCTGCTGTCCCAGACTACCCCGAATCGGAACCCTTCATGATTAATGACCGGGGGGAAATCACGGGCGATTTAGAACCCGCGGACTTTAGTGTTTGGATCCCAGCCTACTGGAAACCACTCGATCCTCTCAGGAAGAGGTACAGCGCTCCAATTGAACTGGCAATGCCCGAGGGTGTCACGAACTGCTACACCGATGGCATCAACGAACTGGGCGACATGACAGGCGAGTGTTGGAACGATGACCATTCGATCGACCGGCCTGTGCGGTGGACCACTAAGAACCCAACCTTCTCCGAAATCCTTACGTCGCCGGGGGATTGGGGCTGGTCTTTCAGGGTGAACAACAGCAGGATTGCGGTAATCACTTACGGCGGTGGCAACAAGTGCTCAGCCGAAACATACGGCTCATGCGGAGGCGCAGTGCAGTTCCACTCTAAGTGAGGTTCGTTAAGCTGTAGTTTTCATCCTGTGTGACCCGGCAACCCAAGCGGGGATGTCGCAGGGTGGTATCGAGGCCGGACGGTCTGTTTCCTGGGTAGCTGCTCAGCAAGCATCCGCCCGGCTAGGCCGAATAGGAACGACGCGAGCTCTGAGAATGACGCAGGGGCGGAGCTTGCCGTGACGTGTCCCTAGGGAGTCTGTGCGACAACCTCCCTGCATGGGCGGCTGTGCCGCCCCCGCTGTTATGAAAATAGCTCCCCTCCTCGGCTGAGGAGGGGGTTGGGGGGTGGTGAGGTACAGGACAAATCAAGCAGGTCAACCACCCCCTGGCCCCCTCCTTATTAAGGAGGGGAATTGCAAGGAGCGTTTTCATGCTTCTTGGCGAGCGGAAGGCTCATGGGCGTCTGTGCGGAAAGCCTCTGGCTTTCCGGCAGCGGGGCCAGTATCTATTTGATCCTTTTTGGG
>JBAVYG010000659.1:0-2270 GCA_049698675.1 Terriglobia bacterium | reverse complement strand
GGCCTGCGGTTTTTGCAGGCGCGTTCTGTCTCGGCCTCATTTGCTCCCGAGTGCCAATCTACGTGGCGACGGACGACCCCCAAATGCTCGCCCATCCATTTTTCCTTTTCGGCTTGTGGGTCTATTTGCAGGCAGTTCCGAGCACGCTGCGGATCGCGGGGATCACATCTATTTTTATTCTTGGAGGCAACATTAAGCAGAATCTTCTCCCAGCTCCTATTTCGGTACTCTGCGACCTTTTCATAACCTCATCAAGCAAAGCAGTGCGATTCATGGTCTTTGGAGTTGTTTTCTTGGCCTTGTCGGTCGCAGTCAACATGCTGGTCGGTGGTCCATTCTTCATTTCTCACTTGTTGACTTCGAGAGCTTATTCATTTGAGCAACTTCGCAACTTGTGCTTTGCGTTTTATTCCCCCTAGGCCTGCCGCTTGCAATTTCTGCCTTTTGGTCAATCTGGCAGCTTCAAAACGGGCAGGCACGGGTGATTGCCTTTTATTTTTTCTCCTCGCTACTGATTGGCGGGGCCTTTGCAGGAGGCTCAGGGGTTAACACCAATACGTTTTTCGACAATCTCTTTGCTATGTCGATCATTATGGGTGCTTGCCTGGATTTATTGTGGAAAGCTCCAATCCCCAGTTTAGGGAAGGGCGGTCGGGGGAGATTCCTGGTTCCCGTCTTGCTTTATTTGACGGTGCTCATAGCATTTGTCCCGTGGGGCGTCAACTTACCAAGAATGCTTTCCGAGTTGCCGGAATGGCAGCGGCGGTTTGACGCTGAGGTATCATTCCTGGCCGCGCAACCAGGAGCCGCTATATGTGAGAGTTTAGTTCTGTGTTACGACGCGGGTAAGCCGTACGTTCTCGATCCGTTCAACAGCGCCAGACTCGTCCGACTTGGGAAACTGAACAGCAGTGAGATCGTGAAACAGATTGCTGAGAAAAAATACGGGGCTATCCAAACTCAAGTTCCAGCGACTCAGAAGCGAAGTGAACGGTTCACGGACGATGTGCTTGACGCTATCGATCGGTACTACGTCGAGGCACTCAAGGCTTCCAATTGTGTTATCTACGTCCCCCGCGTCGAACAACAGGGCCCCCATTAAGAACAGTGACGAGTCATGAGTGACGAGCGAAGAGGTCGCGCACATTTCCAGTCGGTCTACTTTTGACCTTTGACCTTCGACTTGTCGGGTGGCGCTGAGAATTGGAAATATGTTTGGAGGAACCGCATGCTTGTCCCCTATTTTGATTTGAAGAAACAATTCGCAGGCCTTCGCAATGAGATCAGGGAGGCCCTGGATCGAGTCTGCTGTAACGCGTCATTTATCCTGGGCGAAGAGGTTAGTGAGTTTGAGAAGGAATTTGCCGCCTATTGCGAAGTCAAATATTGTGTCGCTTTGAACTGCGGCACAAGCGCCCTGCACCTGGCTTTGCTGGCTTTGGGAGTGAACCCGGGCGACGAAGTGATCACCACTTCGAACACGTTCATCGCCACCGCTGAAGCCATTTGTTACACGGGCGCCAAGCCGGTTTTTGTGGACACCGACCCGAAGACGGGCAATCTGGATCCCGCCCTGATCGAGCGGGTCATAACCAGCCGGGCCAAGGCCATCCTTCCGGTTCATTTGTACGGACGCCCTGCCGATATGGATCCGATCTTGGGAATCGCGCAAAAACGCGGCTTGGCGGTGATCGAAGATGCCTGCCAAGCTCACGGCGCCCGCTACCGGGGCAGGCGAGCGGGAAGCATTGGCCATGCTGCGGCCTTCAGCTTTTATCCAAGCAAGAATCTAAGCGCCTATGGTGAAGGTGGAGCGCTCACGACGAATGACGCAGGAATCGCCGAACTTGCACGCTCGCTGCGCAACCATGGCCAGAGTGGGCCCTACACCCATGAAAGAATCGGCTACAACTACCGTATGGACGGATTCCAGGGCGCTGTCTTACGGGTCAAGCTGAAGCGCCTGGAGCAATGGAACACGCGCCGAAAGGAAATCGCCGCTCTCTACCGCAGTGTGTTGAAGGGCGCCAACCTGGAGATTCCGCTGGATGATCCGCGAGATGAAAGGGTGTACCACCTGTTTGTGGTTTACGTTGAGCGACGTGATGCCGTGCGCGCGGCCTTGCAAGCGCGCGGAGTCCACACCGCCATCCACTATCCTCGTCCCGTGCATCTGCAGCCCGCCTTCGCTGCCCTTGGATTCGGACCCGGCAGTTTCCCTCATGCCGAGCGTGCCTGCGAGCGAGTCTTGAGCATGCCGTTCTTCCCCG
>JBAVYG010000658.1:0-6515 GCA_049698675.1 Terriglobia bacterium | reverse complement strand
CATACGTCCCGACGGTTTTTGTCGGGATGTATGCGCCACCCGCGCCCTCTGATCCCTCGTCGCCGCGCAACTGACCCCTCACCCGGCCCGCGACGGCCGGCGAAAGCGCCGTCGCGGGCCACCCTCTCCCCTTGGGAGAGGGCAGAGACCAATTACGAGCATTCGTAAGTAATCATCAGGTTTACTCTTCTACTTCTCGACTCTCGACTTCTCGACTCTCCTAATGTCTCAGGAAGAAGTACACCGACATGGAAATGCCGACGGCGATGACGAAGCGACGGACGATTTGGGGATCGAGTTTCTGGGCGTAATGGGCGCCGCCATATCCGCCCAGGACGGCGCCCAGGAGCATCACTAGGGCCTGTGGCCACAGCACTGCGCCTGCCGCGATGAACGTAACCACGGCCGCGCCATTGATGGCGGCATTGAGGAGTGTTTTCAAGGCATTCATGGCGTGAATATCTTCCATCCGCAACATGGTCAGCAAGGCGAGCATCATGATTCCGATGCCCGCGCCAAAGAAACCGCCGTAAACGGCAATCAAAAACTGGAAGAAATTCGTCCCTATCACCACCAGCCAGCGCGGCTGTTTGGAGGTCCTGAAAGTGGCCTCCATCCACGTCGCGAGCTTCTTGCCAAAGATGAGCAACAGCGTGGCCAGCAGAAAGAGATAGGGCACGAAGCGCATGAAGGTGTTCTGCGGGGTTCGAAGCAGGACCAGGGCGCCCAGCGTTCCGCCGGCCAGGCTGGTTGCGATCATCTCCACGAGAATTCGAAAGTCTTTGGGAAAGCGCTTCCGATATGCGCCCACGCTGGCTACGGTGCCCGGCCATAGTGCCACCGTGGAAGTGGCATTGGCCGGGATGGGAAGCACGCGGGTAAAAATCAGAGCGGGGAACGATATGAAACTGCCACCGCCGGCAACCGAATTCAACATGCCTGCCAGTCCCGCAGCTATAAAGAGCAATGTGGCGGTCGGTAGGGACATAGAAGGCAGTCAATAGTCGACAGTCGACAGTCGAAAGAACAGGTCATGTAGCGCGGGCGTCTCGCCCGCTGTGGTGCGGGCATCCTGCCCGCGCCGTCCCTGCGGGAGCGAGACGCTCTGGTGACAGCGGGCGAGACGCCCGCGCTACAGCGAACACAGCTAGGCGCGCAGGATGGAGCGATACTTCATGGGCTCGTGCCCGGGCCACTCGTCCGCGAAAGCCTTGATGCGGTTCACGATGCCGTCAACGTCCAGCCCATACTTGGCATGCAGCAGGTCGGGCGCGCCGTGCGGAATGATGCGGTCGGGCACCGCGATGCGCAAGATGCTGGCGGGAACCCTTCGGTCATGAAGCAAGGCAGCCACCTGAGCACCAAAGCCACCCGCTTCCGTCCCTTCCTCGGCAGTCACCAAGAATTGCTTCTCAGCCGCTAGGCAGCAGATCAAATCCTCATCCAGCGGCTTCATAAAGCGCGCGTTGATGACGGTGGCGCAGATGCCCATCGCCTCCAGCCGCGTGGCGGCTTCAAGGCAAGGATAGACCATGCTGCCGAGGGCGAGAATGCCGAGATCTCCTCCTTCCCGGAGTATCTCACTCTTGCCGATCTCCAGCTTCTTGAACTCCAGGTCGATGGGAATGCCGATGCCATTGCCTCGCGGGTAGCGCAGCGCGGCGGGGCCAGCGACCGTGAGCGCGGTGTAGAGCATGTGGCGCAGTTCGTTTTCGTCCTTGGGAGCCATCACCACCATACCGGGCAACGCGGAGAGGAAGATCAGATCATAGAGCCCATGGTGGGTTGGTCCATCGGCGCCCACGATGCCGCCGCGATCGAGGGCAAAGGTGACAGGAGCTCGCATCAGGCAGGCATCGTGCATCACTTGGTCGAAGGCGCGCTGGAGGAAGGTGGAATAGATGGCTACGACGGGCCGTATTCCTTCACAGGCCAGGCCGGTGGCGAAGGTCACAGCGTGCTGTTCCGCGATGCCCACGTCGAAGAAGCGTTCTGGAAAGCGCTTGGAGAATTCATCAAGGCCTGTGCCCTCGCTCATGGCGGCGGTGATGCCGACGATGCGGGAGTCTTTTTCCGCCAGCTCGCACAGGGCCTTGCCAAAGACCGCGGTGTACGTGGGAGCTTTGCCGGGGAGTTTGTGGAAAGCGCCGGTGGAGACGTCAAACTGCGTTACCCCGTGATATTTCACCGGCAGCTTTTCGGCGATGGGGTAACCCTTGCCTTTCTGTGTAACGATGTGAACCAGCGTGGGCTTGGCATGGTTCTTGACCTTGGCGAGTACGGCCAGAAGTTCATGCATGTCGTGGCCGTTGATGGGCCCAATGTATTCGAAGCCGAGCTCTTCGAAGACCAAGCCAGGAATCAGCACCGTTTTCATGGACTCCACCATGTCCTTGGAGATCCTCAAGAGGCGCGGTCCCAGGCGCGGAACCGCCAACATCAACTTCTCAACCTCTTCCCGCAAGCGGTGATATGCCTGGCCATGGACGATGCGGTTCAGATACCCGGCCAGCGCGCCGACGTTGGGCGAAATCGACATCTTATTGTCATTGAGAATGACCAGGACTTTCTTCTGCAGGGTGCCCAGGTTGTTGATTCCCTCAAGCTCCTCACCTGCGGTCAGACCTCCGTCTCCCACCACGGCGACGACATGGTAATCCTCGCCCTTCAGGTCGCGAGCTACGGCCATGCCCAACGCGCCGGAGATGGCCGTGCCGGCGTGAGCCACGTTGAAGGTATCGTAAGGACTTTCGTCGCGCACAGGGAAGCCGGAGATTCCCCCGTACTGGCGGATGGTGGGGAAACGATCGCGGCGTCCCGTCAGGATTTTGTGTCCGTAAGCCTGGTGGCCAACGTCCCAGACGATTTTGTCCTTGGGCGTGTCGAAGGTGTAGTGGAGCGCCACCGTCAGCTCGGCGGCGCCGAGACTGGAGGCGAGGTGGCCGCCTATTTTCGAGATCACGGAGACCATGTAATCCCGCAGTTCATCCACCACCAGGGGCAGTTCTTCGGGCGGGATTTTTCTTAGGTCGGCGGGTGAATCAATGCGGGGAAGGTATTTGTATTCCATCAGTTCTTCCTCACGAGCAGGTATTGAGCGATGCCTTGCAGGGTGCGGGCACGGTCTCCATAGGGTTCGAGAACTTCGCAGGCTTCTTCGACAAGCTGGAAAGCCATGTGCTGAGACGCTTCGATTCCGTGGAGGGCGGGATAAGTGGCCTTGTGTTGTTGGTCGTCCTTGCCCACCCTCTTGCCCAATGATTCCTGGGTGCCAAGCACGTCAAGCAGGTCGTCCACAATTTGGAAAGCCAGTCCTACTTTCTCACCGTAGGTGGTGAGGCGGGCCAAGTCTTCTTCCCCGCCCCGTGTGTAAAGAGCTCCGGACCTTACCGCAGCGCGGATAAAAGCACCCGTCTTGGCGGAGTGAATATATTCCAGTGTGCAGTTGTCGACCTTCTGCCCGGCCATCTGGAGATCAATCACCTGGCCACCAATCATGCCTCTTTCTGTCCCGATGGCGTGAGCCAGTTCATGGATCACCCGCAGCTTGCACGCCTCGGGGGGGGGGGCCGGAGAGGAAAGGACTTCGAAAGCCAGGGTCAGAAGTGCGTCGCCTGCCAGGATGGCAGTTGACTCGCCGAAGGTGCGATGCGAAGTAGGCTTGCCCCGCCGCAAGTTGTCGTTATCGAGAGCCGGCAAATCGTCGTGGATCAGAGAGTAGGTGTGGATTAACTCCAGCGCGCTCCCGAGGCGTACCAGCGTGCGCTCGTCACCGCCCAGCAAGCGTCCCGCTTCCAGGCAGAGGATCGGCCGCAGTCGCTTCCCTCCCGCAAACACCGAGTAGCGCATCGCCTGATGGATGCTCGGCGGGAAGTGATCAGCGACCGGGAGCAGGCGGTCCAGTTCCTTATCGACGTCGACCCTCACCGTCTCGAGATACTGTTGGATGGTTTCTGTAGAAACTGTGTTCAAGGTCCTCTGTTTCACAGCAGATGTCCGCTGGCGCTCACCGCCTGACAACCTTAATTGTGACCTGAATTTGCTGGAAGGGGAAGCATTATCAGCTTTCAGCCCTCAGCTATCAGCCATCAGCAAAAAGCAAACCCATTGATTCCGGGAACTGAGAGCTGACGGCTGACCGCTGACAGCTTCTTGTCACTCGTCACTGCCTACGCGGGCTCCGATTCGCCTGGCTCGAAGGGTTCAGCGACCACCTTGCCCCCGGCCTTTTTTGTGAGGATCTCCACTTTCCCTTCAGCTTCTTCTAGTTGCTTATGGCAAATCTCGGAGAGTTTCATTCCTTCCTCATAAAGCTGCAAGGCCTTTTCGAGCGGCAAGTCTGCGTCCTCGAGCTCGCGCACGATTCCATCCAGGCGTTCCAGGTTCTTTTCAAAGGAGTCGGATTTGGCGGGTTTTGGTGTTTGGGTCATTTTAGAGCCTTCAGCATTCAGCCATCAGGAGCGGGTCCGTTTGGTGTAGCGGCGAGTTTACCTCGCCACGTGGCGGCGTAAAGCCGCCTCTACATCAAACTGGCCCACTACCCAGCCGTCAGTTGTCTTTGCGCTCGCTGAGAGCTGAGTGCTGACTGCTGACGGCCCATGTGGTTGCAGTGCGTTCCCCCAGGACTTCCGCCACCTCCACTGCCATGGCGTAGCGGCCGAAGGGAGGGGCGATCTGCACGCCCTGGACCAAGTCGCGGATTGAGAGCAGCGTCTCCTGGGCAATTTTAACACCTTCCGCCCGAGCGCGCTCTCCCGTATCCACCTCTCTCATCCGGTCCATGACGGCCTGCGGGACAGAAATTCCAGGCACTTCATTGTTCATGAATTCGGCGTTGCGGTAACTGGTGAGTGGGCAGATCCCTGCGACCACCGGAATACGGCCCGTGGTGGACTCCATCCGCTTCAGGAAGGTCTCCAATTGCTTCACGTCGAAAACCGGTTGTGTGACCGCGAAATCTGCGCCCGCTTTCAATTTGAGTTCGAAGCGGTGAAGTTCTTCATCCGTATTCACGGCGTAAGGATTCACCCCTACGCCGATTAGGAATCCCGTTTGCTTACTCAAGGGGTTGCCCCCCACATCCAGCCCTTGGTTCAGGTTATTCAGGAGGTTGACCAGCCCAATGGAATCGACTTCGAAGACGGCGGGTTCCAGAAGCGTGGCGAACTGGGCAGTGTCCCTGGTGATGGCCAGGATATTCCGGAGCCCCAGCGCATGCGCTCCCAGTGCGTCGGCTTGAATGCTCAGCACATTACGATCGCGGGCGCTGTAGTGGAGGAGGACGTCGATGCCCACTTGCTGCTGCAAGAGGGCGGCGAGCGTGAGCGCGCTCATGCGGCCTGTTACCCCCGTGCCGTCGGGAATGTTGATTGCGTCCACTCCCCTTGCCAGGAGAAATTGCGCGCCTTCCACCTCCTTGGTGGCGTCGCAGCCCTTGGGAGGAACAACCTCCGCTAGAATGGGAAACTCACCGCGCGCCAGCTTTTCGGACAGCCGCGAGCGCTTCTCGAGCGGAATGGGTTCCAGGGGACGCCCCGGCCGCTCCAAGACCTCAATCGCAACGCGCGCGCGCTGCGGGCTCAGGGAGCGGACTGCCGCTTTGATCGCCTTGATATGCTCAGGTGTCGTCCCACAGCAACCACCCACAAGCCGCGCTCCGCTCTGGATGAAACGGCGAGCGTAACTGGCTAGGTATTCCGGCGAGCTGAGGTAGATGTTCCGGCCTTCGACCGTGCGAGGCATTCCCGCATTGGGCTGCGCGGAGAGCTTTCTGCCCGTCACTGCTGCCATGATCTCGAGCGCCTCCAGGATGGCCGCCGGACCTACGCTGCAATTGAGCCCAATGATGTCCGCGCCCCACTCGTCCAGTTTGCGGGCGAAGTCCTCGGGCAATGCCCCGATGGACGTGCTGCCGTCATCCTGCACCGTCATTTGCACAACCACGGGCAGGGAGCACACGTCACGTGCGGCGAGCAAGGCCTGGTGGGCTTCGTTCGGGTCGCTCATGGTTTCGACAATGAGCAGGTCTGCGCCGCCCTCCGCCAGCGCTGCGATTTGCTCGCGAAACCCCTCCCTCGCTTCCTCGAGGGAAGTCGCCCCCAGGGGTTCCAGACGGATTCCCAACGGTCCGACGGAGCCCGCGACATAGAGATCCTCTCCCGCCACTTCGCGGGCCAGGCGCGCGCCGGCCAGGTTGATTTCGCGGACCTTCTCACCCTGATGGTGTTTTTCCAGGCGCGGCCGCGAGGCCCCAAAAGTGTTGGTTTCAAGGATTTCCGCCCCGGCCTTCACGTAGGCGAGGTGGACCTCCTTCACGAGCTGCGGCGAGCTCAGATTCAATTCATCGAAGCAGCGTGTCAGAGAGATGCCTTTTGAGTACAGCATCGTCCCCATCGCTCCGTCGCAGACCATGGGCCGGTTTTCGATTTTTTCCAGGAAGGGTTCCCGCATTCCCCGCTTAGTTTACCACGATGGTAGCGCGGGCGTCCCGCCCGCTGTGGCGGGAGCGTCCCGCT
>JBAVYG010000657.1:0-2848 GCA_049698675.1 Terriglobia bacterium | reverse complement strand
GCCGTGCCACCGTCGACGGGCGAGGAGGCGCTGCGTGAGACCTGCCGCCGCCTGCTGGCTGAGGGCAACGTCAAGATGGTGATCGGCTACGGGAGACGCGGCCCGGTGTTCCTGACGCGGCCCGAGGACGCCGCGCAACTGGTCTGGAACGACCACTGCATGGCAAACCTCACCGTCTATCTGAAGCGCAAGGAGATTCGCGGGCTGGGGCGGCCGGCGATTGTGGTGAAGGGGTGCGACGAGCGCGCCTTAGTGGTGCTTGAAAAGGAATCGCAGATTGACCGCAAGGAAATGCACGTCATCGGCATGGCCTGCCAAGGGATGGGCGAGGCGAAGTGCGAGACTTGCGATGTTCACGTGCCGCGTTTTGCGGACGAAGTGATTGGTGACGTGGACAAGCAGCCCGCTGAGACCGGCGCACGGTGGAAATCGCTGGAGGCGTTGCTGGCCCTGCCTACGGCGGAGCGCATGGGTTACTGGGCAAGGGAATTCGAGCGTTGCGTGAAGTGTTACGCCTGCCGGCAAGTCTGCCCAATGTGCTATTGCGAGCGTTGCCTGGTGGAGAAGAACCGGCCCACGGAGATTGAGCCTTCGGCCACGGCCAAGGGCAACTTCGCCTGGCACATTTTGCGCGCGTTTCACCTTGCCGGCCGTTGCGTCGGCTGCGACGAATGCACGCGGGCCTGCCCGGCGGGAATTGACCTGCGCTTGCTCAACCTTTCCCTGGCCAAAGCGGCGGAAGAGCACTTTGCCTACCGCGCCGGGATGGACCGCAAGGCCGAACTACTGATCGGCGCCTACTCGCTTCAGGACAAGGAGAACTTTATCCGGTGAGCGCAACTATTTCCCAACCGGCGCTGCGAGAACTGGTGACAGAGTGGATCAGGCAAGGCAAACGTGTTGCCGGTCCGCGCCAGGTGAAGCCCGGCTGCGTGCTCTACGCGCCCTTGGAGTCCTCCGCCCAGTTGGCGCTCGCAGGGTTCATTCGCCCGGCCAACTCCGTGAAGGAGTTCATCTTTCCGAAACACGAAGAGCTTTACGGATACCGCATTACAGGGAATAGGATTGAGCTCATCGAGGTTAAGCAACCCGCCGGCGAGCAGGTGCTGATTGCCGCGCGGCCATGCGACGCGGCCTCAATGCCCATCCTGGACCACGTTTTCAACTGGGATTATAAAGATGAACTGTATAATCTCCGCCGCCAATTAACTACAGTCGTAACGCTGGCCTGCACGGCGCACGATGATGCGTGTTTCTGCACATCGGTGGGCTTGGGGCCTGCTGCCGAGCGCGGCTCGGACGCGATGCTGCTGGAATTGGGGGACGGCGAGTATGAAGTCCGCTGCCTGACCGAGAAGGGAAGAGCGCTGTTCGACGGCAAGTTGCAGGCTTCGGAGCGCGTGGCGAGCGCGCCGGCGGGGCCCGAAAAGCGCTTCGAGGCGGAGCAAGTGGGGGCCTTTGTGAAGGAGCATTTCGACAGCCCCTTCTGGCCGTCCGAGACGCTGGCCTGCCTCGGCTGTGGCGCCTGCGCCTACACCTGCCCGACGTGCCATTGTTTCGATATCGTCGACGAGGGAAATATCGAGAGCGGCGTGCGCGCCAGAAACTGGGATTCGTGCCAGTTCACGATGTTCACGCTCCACGCTTCCGGCCACAACCCGCGCCCCGACCAGCCTTCGCGGCAGCGGCAGCGCATCGATCATAAGTTCCACGTCTATCCGGAAAAATTCGGAGAGATTCTCTGCACCGGCTGCGGAAACTGCACGCGCAACTGCCCGGTGGGGATGGGCGTGCTGAGTGTTCTTGCTGAGATCGGCCATGCACAACATCTACCAACCCGACCTGATGAAGGTCATTGAGACACGCCAGCAGACGCCGGATGTGAAATCCGTCAAGGTCCGCTTCCTCGATGAAGCGCGCGCGAAGGAATTCTCTTTTCGCGTTGGCCAGTTCGGCATCTTCTCGGTGTTTGGCTACGGTGAAGCCACCTTTAACATTTGCTCGAGCTCCAACTGGAAGGACTACCTCGAATTCTGTTTCCGCCGCGTGGGTTGCGTGACCGAAGCGCTGTGGAGCATCGAGGAAGGTGATGTGATCGGTTTCCGCGGCCCTTACGGAAATGCCTATCCGACGGAGGAGTGGAAAGGAAAGAACCTGATCTTCCTCGGCGGCGGCATTGCCATGCCACCCGTCCGTTGCGCGGTGTGGTATGCGCTGGAGAACCGCGCTGACTACGGCGACATTACGATTGTCTATGGGGCGCGTAGCGTCGCGGACCTCGTTTACGTGGACGAGCTGGATGAATGGGCCAAGCACCCGAAGGTGCGCGTGGTGCGCTGCGTCGATCCTGGCGGAGAGACGCCCGACTGGAAGGGTGAGATCGGGTTCGTGCCCACCGTATTCGAGCGCGCGGGTGTGTCGGCGGAAAACTCAGTCGCCCTCGTCATCGGCCCCCCCATCATGATCAAGAATACTCTTCCGGTGCTCTACCGGATGGGAATTCTGCCCAGCGTTGTTTACACCAGCCTCGAAAACCGCATGAAATGCGGGGTAGGGAAGTGCGGCCGCTGCAACGTCGGATCGTTCTACGTCTGCAAGGAAGGTCCGATCCTCACCATGGATCAGCTTCAGCGCCTGCCGGTTGACTACTGAGGCTGCGCGAGAGCAGCGTGGTGAGCTAGAGATTCGAACTTAGGAATCCCTCTCCCATGTCATTCTGAGGCCCCCGTTCTTTGGGGGCCGAAGAATCCCTGCAGTTGCTTTGGAACGCTGGCCAGGAAGCGGAGAACCAAACCAAGCCGACACACGTACGAATCGTCAGCCCTCTCCCCCTTGGGGGAGAGGGTGG
>JBAVYG010000656.1:0-8752 GCA_049698675.1 Terriglobia bacterium | reverse complement strand
GTCGAGTGGGGAAATCGAGTTGAGCCTCACCCCTTTCTCCGATGTGGCGACAGGGTGCGCGTCATCTGCGGACCTTTGCAGGGGTTGGAGGGAATTCTAGTTCGCAAGAAGAACCTATGCCGGCTGGTGCTCTCGGTGGAAATACTGGAGAGATCGGCCGCCGTGGAAGTCGACGTATCTGCGGTGGAGCGAGTGGGGGGCCGCCCTCATTCATCGCCCTGGGGGCGGGAAGCTGGAATCAATGGGGGGAGCGCAGCAGGGGCGCGGCGGGGGTGAGCCGGTGGCGGGAATCAACGCCGCCACAGCGGCGCGCAGGAAGCACTGAAATGAGGTCGAGGATTGGAGTCCTTATCCGGTACCCTAAGCAAGCCGAGGTCTGCGCTATTTCCGTAATAGGTGGTCCTGCTGGAAAGCAGGGGTGGGAGTTTGCGGAGGGGGCAAGTATACGTTATAACGATAGTCGTTAGAACAGATGCATTGAAGGCAAACCCGGAGGGGAAGTTGTCTTAAGGAGTGATGAGCATGGCAGGGGGAGTAAGGGGTTCGTGGTCGAGCGTCAGGTGGCTGGGGCGCGCCGGCGGCAGGGCGCCTGGCCGTTTCCATCTCAGGATGGTGGGGTTGCTGTTGATGGCCGTAGGCGGTCTGCTTTGTGCGCCTGGTGCTTCGCCCGCAGCTTCGGAAAAGGCGAACAGTCCCGACAATAAGGCCGACACCAAAGCCGGAGTTGACCTGGGCTCTCAGAAGGCAGAGGAGACGCTCATCTACCCCAACGATTTGTTATTCATTCAGGTGTTCGATGTGGACCAGATGACGCGCGAATACCGGGTGAGTGACACAGGAACCCTGCTCTTCCCGCTTCTCGCGGACCCGGTTCAGGTTGCGGGTCTGACGCCCCAGCAGGCGGCTGAAGTCATCTCGCAGAGGTGCATAGAAGCCGGGGTGCTCAGCCGTCCTCAGATCAGCGTCACCATTCGCGAGTCACGCGTTCACGCCGTGGCCATCGCAGGGGCCGTCAAGAACCCGCAAATCTACCCGGTCCTCGGCCGGATCACGCTGCTGGACCTTCTCACCCAAGCCGGGGGAGTAGCTGATGATGCGGGGTCCACGGCAACCATAACTCGCGGTGAGGTCTTCCGCCGGGTATTGGCCTCGGAGGGTGGAGGGGCGGTGGAAGGGGGGAAATCACTGCCCATTGCGCCCACAGTGACCATCGATCTTCGGCGTCTCCAGGAGACTGGCGATCCGAACTTGAACGTCGAGGTGTACCCGGGCGACCGGGTGACCGTGCAACGCGCCGGAGTCGTCTACGTCCTGGGGGCGGTAAACAGGGCGGGTGGCTACGTGTTGAACGAGGCGCACCAGGACATGACGGTCCTGAAAGCTATTGCCTTGGCGGGGTATCTTGGCCCCTTCGCGAAGGGGAAGAAAGCCCTGATCCTTCGTCCCAACTCCTCGGCTCCTGGCGGCCGGGAAGAGATTCCGGTTAACCTTATGGCCATGCTCAGGGGCCACGCTCCGGACAAGGCCATGCAACACAACGATATTCTGTTTGTGCCCGACAGCACCGCCTTGAAGGCGCTTCACCGGGCCGCCGACATTGCGGCGACAACCTCTTCATATGCCGCGATCTATGCGATACCGTGATCCCCTGTTTGGTCAAGCGCATGATGGGTTATCTGCGGAAGGCTAGCGTGGCGCGGGACCCTGCACCGTCCGGTACAGGGCGGGGCGGGACCGGCGCTTCGGCGAGCACATTTTCGAGAAGTTTGGCGGACACTCCCGTAGTTTTATTGAATCTGGCAAAGGCGGTTTTGCGACATGGCTGAAAACGAAGAATTAGCTCCTCCTGAACGCAGGTCCCCGGAACGGGTCAAGCCTCGGCCGGGTTCTATTATCGAATTAGGGGCAGATGCCCCCGACACCTATTCCTATATACGGACCTACTGGCTGATTTTATTGAAGCGTCTGTGGACGATCGTGACGGCGGCCGTGCTGGTGGCAACGCTGGCAGCGATTGTTTCCTTCAGGACGCAGCCGGTTTATGAGGCTACAGCTCGCGTCGAGGTTGAGGCCGACACGCCACAAATCCAGTCCTTCAACGATCTCTTCCGGGACATGTCCGGCTTTAGTGATGAGACTTTCCTGCAAACGCAGGTCAATGTGCTGAAAAGTGAAAACTTGGCTTGGCGAACCGTTCAGCAGCTCGGCATGGGGGGAAAGGCGGAATTTGGCGGAGGCGGCCAGCGCCCCCAGGCGGATTCTCAGACTGCGGCGCAGAACGGGCTCATCCAGGCATTTCGAGGGCATCTACGCGTTCAACTGATGAGAGACAGCCGCATGATCGAAGTCACTTATGATAGCACCGACCCTCAGCTCGCCGCGCGGGCGGCCAACGCCCTGGTCAACAACTACAGCGAATACAGTTTTCATCAGAAATATGACGCGACCCGGCAAGCTTCGGGATGGATGGAGGGGCAGCTCGACGAGTTGAAAGCCAAAGTGGAGAAGTCGCAGCAGGCCATGGTCGATTACGAGCGCCAGAATGTGATCGTCAATATCGGCGACAAACAAACTGTGGTCGAGCAGAGGCTGGCGGCTTTGAGCGGGGACTTGACCAACGCGCAAAGCGAGCGCATGCAGAAGGAATCGCTCTACGACTTGGTGAACTCCAACCCATCCGAGGCCGCCTTCACGACCCAGAACGATATGTTGCAACGCTTGGACGACAAGTACGCCGAATTAAGAGAAGAGTACGTGGACGCCTTAGGGCAGTATGGGCCCAACTTCCCCAAAGTCAAAAGACTCCGGGACCAATTGAACGAAGTCCAGTCCATCATGGAGCGCGAACGCAAGCGTAATGTAACGCGAATTCGCAACGACTACCTGGCGGCCCTGGGCCGGGAAAGGCTTTTGTCCGCCGCGGTGGCCCAAGAAAAGGTGGAGGTGGGAAAGCTCAATCAACTCTTGATCGAACACAACATGTTGAAACGTGAATTTGAGACCAACCAGCAGCTCTATGAGAGCCTGCTCCAGCACCTGAAAGACGCCACCGTGTCAGCGGGTTTGAGAGCCACCAACATCCATCTGGTCGATTCAGCGTTAGTCCCCACGGGTCCGGTGCGGCCGAGAATAATGTATAACATTGCCGTCGGTTTGCTGGTGGGACTGGTGCTTGGGGTTACGCTCGCCTTCGTGCAGGAGAGTCTGGATACTTCCGTCAAGAGCGCCGAGGAACTGGAACGGCTCATCGCCGCCCCAGCCCTGGCCGTGATCCCCCTGGCGCGCGCGTCCTGGCGGAGGATGGGCGGGGACAATGGCCATTCAAAGAATGGGTCGGTGGAATCGATCGTTTTGAAACACCCCACCTCATCCCTGGCAGAGGCTTACCGCACCCTGCGCACTTCGATTCTGCTCTCGACTGCTCCGCGCCCTCCACAGGCTGTACTGGTGACCAGCGCTCAGCCGCGCGAGGGCAAGACTTCCACCTCACTCAACCTGGCCTTGGGGCTGGCCCAACGCGGCGTGCCCGTGGTGATCGTTGACGCCGACCTGCGCCGGCCGGGGATCTCGAGGGCGCTGGCTCTCTCTCAAAACGGCGCGGGGCTCAGCACTCTTCTTTCCGGCGCGCACACCCTGGATGAGGTCCTGCGCCAAGTTGAAGCAGTGCCTAACCTCTGGGTGATTCCGGCTGGCCCTGAGGCGCCCAACCCTGCGGACTTGTTCTCCTCACCCACCATGGAAAATCTCTTGCAGGAGTTACGCGGGCGCTTCGAGCACGTGGTGCTGGATACTGCCCCTTTGCTGCTGGTGACCGATGCCACGATTCTCTCCAGGCTTGTCGACGGAGTGGTGCTGGTGGTGGAAAGCGGAGTCACGGCGCGTCGCGCCCTGGTGCGCGCGCACAAGATTCTGGAAAGCGCCGGGGGAAGAATTCTGGGTTCGGTCCTGAATAAGTGGGATGAGCGCGACGAGGGCTACTACAGCGGCTATGGCTCCTACTATTACGCTTACGACCGTTCTTATTATCGCAGCAAAGATCGCCAAGGGGACAATCCCTAAGAGAAGGCAGAAAGCAGAAACTGGAAATTCGAAACTGGAAACTCGAAGCTCGAAACTCGAAACTCGAAACTGGAAATTCGAAACTCGAAATTGGAAACTGGACGGCTTGTTTTGGAGTTTCTTCCTCACTGTCTCTGCGCCGGCACTCCGTGTTCTCGGTGACCTCTGTACTACTATTGGTGAGTTTCTTCGCAGCGCGCAAAGATTCTCCGTCCGAGGACTCGTTCTCACCGCAGGCTTCTGGAATTTGGAATCTTGAATTTGGATTGCGGCTCCGCCGCGCTCTGGTAAAAGCCTTTCACCACGGAGGGCACAGAGGCACAGAGAAGGCAGAAAGCAGAAAGTGGAAATCAGAAACTGGACGCTCTTCCTGAATCCTGAATCCCGAATCCTGTCTTACCGTGCAGCGTACCCTTAAGAAACTGTGAAATTCAGAATGAATTTCTCCGGCGTTTCGGACCAAACACTTGTTGGAAAGTTGCTTCGGCTTCCGTTGGCGCTTATTCCGTCCAGAACGACCTTACCCATTCTGCAAGGCAAACTAAGGGGTATGAAATGGATCGTGGGGTTCAGTAATCACGGGTGCTGGCTTGGAAGCTATGAGTACCACAAACGGAAGGCATTTGAAGAGAGCGTGGCACAGGGTGGCGTCGTGTTCGATATCGGTGCCAATGCCGGTTTCTATACGCTGCTAGCGTCGGTCTTGGTTGGCCCTCAGGGGAGGGTTTTCGCGTTCGAGCCAGACCCACGGAATCTTGGCTATCTCAAAGAACATCTGCGGATCAACGGCATAAAGAACGTTTCTATAATCGAGGCTGCGGTTGCGGACTGCGCTGGGGTCGCACATTTTGACGCAGGGCCGAACCTTTCGACGGGGCGCCTCGCGGCCGACGGCTGCCTTACAGTTAGAACAGTTAGTCTGGACGAAATGGTTAGGAGAGGCGAACTGCCCCCTCCGGACTGCATGAAAATCGACGTCGAAGGCGGGGAAGTATTGGTTCTGACCGGGGCAAGGGTCCTGCTTGGAAACAGGCGTCCATTCCTTTTTCTCGCCACACACGGGCCGGGCCTGCATCAGCAGTGTTGTGAGCTGTTGGCATCATTTGGGTATCACTTGCGGCCGATCGGCCCCAATAGTCTGGAGCAGTCCGACGAAGTCTTCGCTTGGTGACTCACTTTCGGAGCGCCGCGACAAGCGTGAGTAGGCGCCGCCCTGCGCCGCAAGCCGCAAACGCTCTTCCTGAATCCCGAATCCTGAATCCTGTTTTAACGACGCTCTTCCTGAACCCCGAATCCTGAATCCTGAATCCTGTTCTTCCATGAGCACGACTGAGGCGCCGATACCGCTGCCAGATGTCCCTGTCATTGACATTACCCCGCCCAGCGGATGGCTTGATCTCAATCTTCGCGAGCTCTGGCAATTCCGCGAGCTGGTCTATTTCTTCGTCTGGCGCGACCTTAAAGTTCGTTACAAGCAGACCGCGATTGGGGCAGCCTGGGCGGTTCTTCAACCCCTCATGACGATGTTGGTTTTCAGCCTGTTTTTCGGCCGCCTGGCCAAGATCCCGTCAGGAGGGGTTCCTTATCCGATTTTCTACTTCAGCGCTCTGCTCCCCTGGATGTATTTCGCCGGGGCGCTCCAGAACGCCACCAATGTGGTGGTCGAGAACAAAGGCGTGATCACCAAGGTGTACTTCCCACGGCTGGTTTTGCCCCTTTCGGCAGTGGTTTCCGGTCTTGTGGATTTTGGCATCGGGTTTGTGGTGTTCTTGGGTATGATGGTCCTTTACCGTGTCCATCCCGGCAAAGCCATTCTGGCGTTTCCGGCCTTCCTGCTTCTGGCAGTGGCAACAGCGCTGGGGGCGGGGTTGTGGCTTTCGGCCCTGAATGCGATCTATCGGGACGTTCGGTACGTGGTGCCCTTCCTGATCCAGTTTTGGATGTTCGCCTCACCTGTCGCCTATCCCAGCACCTTGGTGCCGGAGCGCTGGCGCTGGCTTTATGGGCTCAATCCCATGGCCGGGGTCATCGAAGGGTTTCGCTGGGCGCTGACCGGAAAGGGTCAACCGCCAAGCCTGTTGCTGGCAGCGTCGGCGGGCGCCGTGATCGTTGTGCTGATTGGCGGCCTGTTCTTCTTCCGAAAGATGGAAGGCACCATCGCCGACGTGGTCTGAAAAACAGTTGACAGTCGACAGTTCACAGTTAACAGTCTGTCTCAAAAAGAGTCGAGAGTCGACAGTCGAGAGTCGACGGTTCACAGTTAACAGCCCCCGGCTCATTGCTTTTGACCACTGACAACTGACCACTGACCACTGACCACTGATGCGACGAGGCCACAAGCCCGGGAAGCCCTTGACCGCTCGCGAGCTCTCCTCGCGGCGCGCGAACCTCGAGAAAGCCCGCGCGGCCTCAAGGGGAG
The DNA here is from genome assembly GCA_049698675.1 of Terriglobia bacterium. Lineage (GTDB taxonomy): Bacteria > Acidobacteriota > Terriglobia > UBA7540 > UBA7540 > CAVROP01. The sequence continues at coordinate 2,274 of JBAVYG010000656.1, read as the reverse complement.
CCTACCGGCCCACCGAAAAGCGTCTGCGAGCGAGCCGCGCCAATCTCGAGAAAGCCATCGCCGCCCGGCGCACCCCGGAGGGCAATGCTGCCGCGCGGCTGAATGCCTTGAAGCATGGCCTCTTCGCGCGCCGCACGGTTCGAGACAGTGTTACGCGGCTGGGTGAAGATCCCGCAGAGTTCCAGCGCCACTTGGCCCTGTTCGATCGCATCTTCATTCCGGGAAATGAAGAAGAGAGGGCGATCGTGCGCGGGCTGGCGGAAACCGTCTGGCGGCGGCTGCGGTTTTTCCACGCCCAGGCGCGCTGGGAGATGGAGAGGTTGAATAGCATATTTGCAGAAGCGCCGACGCCCGCCAAATTGGACCTTGATGACACCGTGGCCCGCGCCAATGGCCTGACACTGGGGCTCATGGAATTCGATGCCTTCTTTCGCGAGCTGAGCAAGCTCGAGTCGCAAGTGGAGTTCTGGCTGCGCAAGCTGATCCGAAAACGCTCCCACGGCAAGCTGCGCTGGAAAGGCTTCAGCCCGCGGCGCGATCCGGTGATGGACGAGCTGGAAAAAGAGGACGAATTGAAGCGCTTTGCCGAAACCTGGGACGCCATGTCTCCCGAAGAGCAAACGGCAGTGTGGGATCAAGTTCAGAAGAAGGTCGATGCGAAGATGGCCGCTGATGAATTCTGAATTATGAACGGTGAATGGTGAATTGGTAAAGGGTAAAGGGTAAAGGGTAAAGGTGAAGGCTGAAGTGCGAAGGGTAGAGGGTGAAGGAGACCAGGAATTCACCATTCACTATTCGCCATTCACAATTCACAATTCATAATTCACCATTCACTATTCCCCTGACCACTGACGACTCACCACTGACAACTGATGTCCGACATCGTCATTCGCGCTGAAAGCGGCCCGCCGCACGCCGAACGAGAGACAGGCGCTAGAACCTCCCTAGGAACTCGCCGATCAGCGCTTCGGCTATGTCGTCCGGGTCGCAGGGTTTCCCGCCTGCGCCGAGCACGCAGTACTTACCCGTGCGGGGCTCGAAGGTCACCTGAAAAGGCACAACCTTTCCGAGCACTTCAATCTGAATTTCGAATAGAGCCTCTATATAGGCTCCCTTCACGCACCACTCGACGTCCTTTCTGCGCAGGGTGAAAGTGCTAACCATGGCAGCTTCCCAGCTGAGGATTTCCTCACCCAACGCGGCGTTGAACATTTGGGCCTTGTGCCTAAAGGCCCCTTTGACATCTGTCCACAATTTATACGTATGTTGCTTCCTGGTTGTGTGCTCTCCCTGGAGCTTTGCGTCCTCTTCGGCTTTTCGCGCCCTTCCAGCCTTGAACTCCTGGGACATTCTCTTGGCCCATTCTGGTTCTGCCATCGAAATCCTCCCGTCCGAAATGTGTGCGAACGGCTCCAATCAGGCCGTCAATACCGAATCGTTCACCGATTACCTATTTGAACGTTATCGAGTTATTTGTCAAGTAGACCTTATGTCGCCCTCGTCGCCGGTCCTCCCGACGCTCCTGGTACCCGACCGCTGGCCGGTGGCTGTATGGCCTAGTAAGACCTTCTGGCTTCGTGCTTCTGATTGCTGACAGCTGACCACTGATGTCTGACGTCGTCATTCATGTTGAGAATCTGGGCAAGCGCTACCGCATCGGCGAGCGAGAGCGTTACCTCGCGTTGCGCGACATACTTGCCCGCGCCGTCGCGGCACCGGCGCGCCTCTTCAGACCGCGAAAGCCCTCCTCGCCCAACGGCGATCCCACGCACATTTGGGCGCTCAAGGATGTCTGCTTCGAGATTCGCCAGGGCGAGGTGCTGGGCATCATTGGCCGCAACGGCGCGGGGAAGACCACCTTGCTCAAGATTCTCGCCCGCGTCACCTACCCGACACAAGGCTTTGCCCGGGTTCGCGGGCGCATGGGCAGCCTTCTCGAGGTCGGCACCGGGTTTCACCCCGAGTTGACGGGCCGTGAGAACGTCTTCCTGAGCGGCGCGATCCTGGGTATGGGTAAGGCGGAGATTCAACGCAAGTTTGATGAGATCGTAGCTTTCTCAGAAGTCGAGAAGTTTATCGACACCCCACTCAAGCATTACAGCAGCGGCATGCAGATGCGCCTTGCCTTCGCCGTTGCGGCGCACCTGGAGCCGGAAATCCTGTTGGTGGATGAAGTTCTGGCAGTGGGTGACATTTCGTTTCAGAGGAAATGTCTCGGCAAGATGAGCAACGTGGCTCGTGCCGGTCGTACCATTCTCTTCGTCAGCCACAACA
>JBAVYG010000655.1:0-1583 GCA_049698675.1 Terriglobia bacterium | reverse complement strand
TTGGAGCTTGGCCTGGTCCATCCTGGCTCTCGATGCCTACGACCGGCCCGTTGAGGGTTTGCTTGCTCGCCTCTGCACTCTCAGCGATAAAGGCTTCCTCGCGGATTCTGCCACCCTGGCCGCTGTGGTCCTAGCCGTTGATTGCCTGGTCGAAGGCAACGTTTTCAAGGTGATCGCATGACAAGAAGAAGCTTGCTAGCCGGTTCTGTTGGACTCGCAGCGGGAGCCGCGACTGCGGCTCCCTTTCTCCTGCCCAAATACGACCGAGTCCGGCGACCAGCCCGTTCACGCGTCGCCATCGTGCGTGCGGACGAGTATTCTGAGCGGCTTGAAGGGGCCTTGATGAGCGCCCTCCAGTTATTTGATCTCGACATCGGTGGAAAATCAGTTTTGCTAAAGCCGAACCTCGTCGACTTCGTGCCGGGTGTCGATATCGATACCGATCCCGTTCTAGTCACTGCGGCTGCGGAGTGCTTCAGGCGGCTTGGCGCTCGCTCTGTCGCCGTGGCTGAAGGCCCCGGACACCAACGCGATACACAACTGGTGCTTTATGAAAGTGGGTTCCATGACAAACTTGCCCAACAGCACATTCCCTTCGTTGATCTGAACCGAGATGAGCTGGTTAAGATCAAGCTCTGCGCAAACTACACTGGCCTGGGCCATCTTTGGCTCCCACGCACTGTGCTCACCCTTGACTTCATCGTTTCCATGCCCAAGGTGAAAACCCACCACTGGTCCGGCGTCACGCTAAGCATGAAGAACCTGTTTGGTGTCATCCCAGGTGTGAAGTACGGTTGGCCCAAGAATATCCTGCACTGGAGCGGTATCCAGCAGAGCATCCTCGACGTTTGTGCGACGGTGCCGATTCATTTCGTCATCGCTGATGGCATCGTGGCGATGGAAGGAAACGGTCCTCTTGCTGGCACTTCGCGGCCGCTGCGAAGCATTGTGCTGTCAGATGATCCCGTAGCCGCGGATGCAACGTGCGCGAGGCTCATGGGATTCAAACCCGAAAGGATTCCCTACATCCGTGAAGCCGCGAAATTTCTGGGCAACGCCTCAACGAAATTGATCGATCAGCTTGCCGGCCAGGTCACAGCGCCAGACATACCCTTCAAGGTAGTGCCGGAGTTTGAGCACCTGCGTGCCAGCTAATCCCCGTCATGTTTGGACACCTGAACCACCAAAGCTTTTCCTGAGTTAAAATACCAAGAACTCGAAAGCGAGCTCTTCGATCCTTACGAGCGCGGAGCTGCGGGCGGTCCGGCCTTTTTGGATTGACACAGCCCGCCTTCGACGGGGGAACGATGGCAGAAGAAAACCGTTTCAAGGAAAGATATCAAGCAGGCGACACCCCATGGGGAATTAAAGTGATCTATCACTCGGACGGCAACCTTTGGGCCGTGTTGGAGGATTTCCGCCAAGCTGGGATCGATGGAATTAATCCTCTCGAGCCGTTGTCGAGGATGTATGCGGGAGAGGTCCGAAAGGCTTATCCGGAGTGGATCTTGATGGGTGGGATTGACGTCTCGCAACTCCTGCCTTTCGGCGCCGAATCAGAGGTCCGGGAAACAGTGCGGAAG
>JBAVYG010000654.1:0-4581 GCA_049698675.1 Terriglobia bacterium | reverse complement strand
ACCTACGACAGGGAAAGAAAGGAGTAGTAACTTTAAAAAGTGAACGAGCAACGCGGGAATGTCTATGAAAACAAAGGGTCGGTCTTTCATAAGCGGCGGCAAAGCGGGAATGTTATAGAAAACAAAGGTAGTTATGCGTTGAAAGCGGGAATATTTTTGAAAAGACAGGTAGTTAGTGACTGGCAGGAGGTAAGTGGTAGACGGTAGGTGGTATGTGGTAGGTGGGGGAAGAACAGGTTGCAGGTGCCAGGTGTCAGGTGCCGGGTGTCAGGATTCAGGACGTAGCACTCTGAAGGCCCGAGTATGAAGTTGACGGATTAGATGCGAGCCTTGAGAGTGGAATGCGGGTCTTTGCCGGAATTTGTACTTTTGCTTTTTGATTTGCCCCTCGCCTTCTAGCCAGGAAGACTCCAGCCCTTGGCTCCCCGGTTATCGGCGGCGAGAACGTACGGTTGGGCCTCGACGCCGCGCTGCGCGAGGGTTTGCCGGATAAGTTCGCCGACTGTGGCAGCATTGGCGCGCGCAAAAGCCAGGATGGAAGGTCCCGCGCCACTGAGGCATATCCCCAGAACGTCAGGGTGCTTAGTGCTGAGCACCTCCGTCAAGCCAGGCACTAAGGCCGCCCGGTAGGGTTGATGCCAGCGATCTTCAAAGAACCCCGCGTGGAAATCCGTCTTGCCGGAAAAGAACTGTGCGGCCACGATGGTGGCGCGCTGCAAGTTATAAATCGCATCCGCGCGCGAGTATTGGCTGGGCAACACCGCTCGAGCCTCTTGCGTCGCGAGCGCGTAGTTCGGCACGACCAGGACAAGCTGAAGGTCTTCGGGGACCGGGCACGAATAGGCGAGCACCCGCCCCCCTTCGTTGACCGCCAGCGTGAACCCACCGTGCCAAGCCGCTGCGACGTTGTCGGGATGCCCTTCGCGCAGGCTTGCGAGGGTCAGCAGCTCTTCATCAAAGACCGGTCGGCCTACGAGGTAGTGGCAGGCCACAAGGGCGCCCACGATTGCTGCGGCGCTTGAGCCGAGACCCACACCCACCGGAATCTGGTTGTGAATCTCCAGGTCAAAGCCGCGCCTTTTGCCCCAGCTTTCGAGAGTCTCCCTGATGACGCGGGCAACGAGGTTGTTGGAGTCGCCAGGAATCCGCTCGGGATTTACTCCTGCGTAGTGGAGGGAAACGTTCCCGTCGCTGCGCGGTGTGATGTGCAGATCGAGGTAAAGGCTTAGTGCCAGCGCGGCACAATCGAAAAGGCAGCCCAGGTTCGCGCAAGTTGCCGGCACTCGTACGGAGAATCGCTCACTCATAGCCAGGCCCGCTCAGCGAGCGGCAGGAGTCATCATACTAGAGGGCTTCGCCTGCCATCAAATCTTCCAATCTCTCACGCGGCCGGATCAATTCCGCCTTGCCGGCGTGGACGAGGACTTCGGAAGGCCGCGGGCGGGTGTTGTAATTGGAAGAGAGCACGAAGCCGTAAGCGCCGGTGGCGAGGATGGCAAGCAACTCACCCGGTTCGACGTCCGGCATTTCCCGATCCTGGGCGAGAAAATCGCCCGTCTCGCAAAGCGGGCCCACCACGTCGGCTTGAAGCCTGTCCCCCTGATGGTCGCGAACAGGAATAATCTCGTGATAGGAACCGTAGAGCGCGGGACGCATGAAGTCGTTCATTCCGGCGTCCACCACGATGAAGTTCTTCTGGCGGTTTCGCTTCACGTAAAGCACGCGGGTCAGCAGGATGCCCGCGTTGCCCACCAAGGCGCGGCCCGGCTCGAGGATCAGCCGGTACTTGGTGGCGCGCAGGCGGTCCGCGAGCCCGCGCCCCATCGCGTCGAAGTCGAGGGGTCGCTCTTCCGCGTACCGGATTCCATATCCGCCGCCCAGGTCGAGGTATTCGACGCACATGCCCTCGGTCTGAAGTTGCGCCGCCACACCCAGGATTTCGTCCAAGGCCTTGAGGAAGGGCTCTACTTCGAGGATTTGTGATCCGATGTGGCAAGCCACGCCGTAAATCTCCAAGTGGCTCGATCGGGCGGCACGGCGGTAAAGATCCAGGGCTTCGTCCTTCGGGACGCCAAACTTGTGAATGATCTGGCCGGTGGAAATGTAAGGGTGCGTTCGCGCCTCGACCTCCGGGTTAACGCGGATGGCGATGCGCGTGGGCCTCCCAAGAGAGCGGGCACGGCTATCGATCAGTTCGAGTTCGCCCGCCGACTCGACGTTGAACATCCCGATGCCCGCCGAAAGCCCGGCGTCAATTTCCTCCTTGGTCTTGCCCACGCCGGAAAAAACGATGTGATCGGCGAGTGCCCCGGCACGTAAAGCACGCGTCAGTTCCCCACCAGAAACAACGTCAAAACCAGCTCCTGCTTGGTGGAGCAGGTTCAGAATCCTGAGATTGGAATTAGCCTTTACGGAATAATAGATGAGGCTCGGCACCAGCACCAGGCTTTGCTTCAGGCGCGAGAAATTGCCCAAGATGGCGGCCTGGCTGTAAACATAGGCCGGCGTCCCAAAACGCTCGACAAGCGACTCGACGGGAACGTTTTCACACAGTAATTGCCCGGATTCGTAACGAAAGGCCTCCATGCGTTGCTTCACCGTAGTCAGTCGTCAGTGGTCAGTTGCCGGTGATCATCCGTCAGCGCTACGGCCGGGGCGATTAAATTTGAGTCTTGAATTGCGCTACTTCCTCTGTCCACGGCCGCCTCGAAACGCAGACCTGCGCTCTGCGCCGGCCTCTCTGTTTCTGCTCTTTACGGCTACCTCCCTATTACCTTCCACTTTATACCTTATACTTCACACTTTACACTTTCCTTCGGCCGCTAGCGCACCCTGAGCAGGACAATCGTCTGGTCGTCGCGCGGCGGGCGACCTTGCTCAAACTCCCGCACTTCTTCGAAAAGAGTATCGATGATTTCCTGAGGGGAGCGATGGAAATTCTGGCGCAGTACGTTCTCCAGGCGTCGCGGCCCGAATTCCTCGTACTTGGTATTCGCCGCCTCGACGATGCCATCCGAAAACATCGCGAACAAATCCCCTGACTCCAGCTTTACCGATACTTCCTGGTACTGGGCGTGTTCCAGCAGGCCCAAGGGGATTCCCTCGGCGCGAATGGGCCGGCATTGACCTTTTCTCACCAGGAGGGGTAAAGGCATTCCCGCATTCGCAAGGCGTAGCGTCTTCGTGCGCGGCTCCCAGATGGCGTAAGTCAGGGTAATGAAGTGGCCTTCGATCTTGCGTTCGAGAAGAATCAGGCTGAGCCTCCTCAATAAATCAGGAGGGGAGAGCTTTTGGGGGGCCAGGCTGCGCAGGATACCGCTGGCCATAGCTCCGTACAAGGCAGCAGGGGCGCCTTTGCCGCTCACATCGCCGACCGCCAGAACATGGCGGTCTTTTCCATAAGTCAGAAAATCGTAGAGGTCGCCCCCCAATTCCCGAGCGGGCTGGAAGCGCAAGGCCACTTCCAGGCCAGGGATGGTGGGCGCCGTCCCCGGCATGAGATGCATTTGGATTTCCTGGGCGCGCTGCAGGTCTCGTTCAAGGCGCGCCTCGCTTCGTGCCACCCGTTCGTAAAGCCGGGCGTTTTCAATGGCAATGGCAATTTGCGGAGCGAGCGTGGAGAAAACGCGGACGTGCTCTTCGGTAAAGTAGTTCAATTGCAGGCTCTCGAGGTCCACGACACCGATGACGCGGCCACGGTAGATGAGAGGGATCGCCATTTCCGAGCATGTTTCAGGGTTGACGACGATATACCGGGGGTCTTTGGTGACATCGGGGACTACCACAGTCTGACGGAGGTTGGCAGCAGCGCCCACAATTCCCTGACCAAAACGGACCATGCCCCTCTCAGGTTCGTGCTCATCCTGTTTCAGAGAGATCACGGCATTGAAAGTCTGGGCTTGCTCGTCGGCCAGCAGGATGCTGAAGCGGTGATAATCAATCAGCCTTTTGGTCAGCGTCCCGATCTTCCGCAACAGCTCGTCCAAGACCAGGACGGAGCTCATTTCCCGGCTGATCTCATTGAGCAACTGGAGAGCCCGTGCTTGCCGGACGCTGCGGCGATAGAGCCGGGCATTGTCCAGCGCCATGGCCATACGGCTGGCGAGGAGTTCCAAAAGACTGAGGTGCGAATCGTTGAAGAAATCCGGCCGGGGCGCTTCCAGATCGATCACGCCAATAAGGCGGCTCTTTGTAATCAGCGGGACTGCCAACTCCGACCGGATGGGGGATAAGGACTGAATATAGCTGGGGTCCTTGAGCACGTCATTTACCAGGATTGCGCGGCGGGTCTGCGCCACGCGCCCCACGATCCCTTCGCCGACCTTGATTCGTAGGTTCCGCACCAACTCGTCCGGGTGGCCGATGCTGAAGCGAATGTGCAACTCCTGGGTTTTTTCGTTGAGTAGAAGGATGGCGAAGACCTCATAGTCGATGGCGCGTTTGACGATCTCTGCGATGCGCCGCATCAACTCGTCGAGGTCAAGCGTGGAGTTAATCTGCTCGCTGACCTCCACCATCAGGGTAAGGAGTTCTGTCAGCTCGAGAGGCCGGGAAGCGGATTTGGTTGCATCAGCCATAGAG
>JBAVYG010000653.1:0-5001 GCA_049698675.1 Terriglobia bacterium | reverse complement strand
AGAAATACCAACTTCCCCCGTCGTTCCAACAGATTATCGCTTTAAAGAAGAGAAGTTTTTGACAGAACCGGGAAATCTTTGAGGAGGAAAACGCATGAAGAGATTCGGTGCAGGTGGATTGATTCTGGTCGCCATGGCCATACTCATGGGCATGCCTGGGAGCGCGTGTGCCCAGGGCGCCTTCGAACAGATCTCTGGCAAGGCCTTTGAATCTGCGATACCCAATGATTTTTACCTGGAGGGGAATAGGATCCCCGTGGATAAGAGCAACGCCGCACTGCTGAAGACCCCGGCGGGTGCGCGATTAGTGTTGGCCAAGATCGACACCACTGGGTACAGCTCTCAGATTCAACAGAAGTACATCGGGATGATCATTACCGAAGGGAAAGTATCGGTCTGCGATGTTCCGTTGAGTGTGGGGAGCTATGGCTTCGGCTTGGAAAAGCCCGCCGACAAGTTCTTTCTTTACAACCAGGCTGGCGAAAAGGTCGGTGAATGTGGCGCCAAGAGAGACCGTGCGATGAAACAGCCCAAACCGCTCAATATCGTCTTGAGTAAAGAAGCTGGTGCACGGCTCTACTTGGGTCCATACTTTCTCGAGCTGAAGTAATGACTTTGCGACCAACCACTAAGACTTCGAGGCGCAAGGGCTCTGCGCTTGCGGGGCGCGGTGGCTGAACATTTCTTCGATCTGTGCCCGGTATTTTTCTTCCACGACGCGGCGCTTGACTTTGAGGGTGAGCGAAAGCTCTCCCGAGGCGATGGTGAATTCCTGGGGGAGCAAAATAAAGCGGCGAATCTTCTCGTGGCGCGGGAGCCAGCAGGTGGCTTCGTCCACTTGCTGCCGTATGAGCGCTTGAATACCAGGGTTGGCAACGAGTTCCTGGCGATTCTGGAAAGAGATCCCCTGGCTGCGAGCGTAGGCCATCAAACGGGTGAAATCAGGCACAATCAACGCCCCGACGAATTTTCGCCCGTCCCCCAGTACCGCAATCTGATAAACGTAGGGATGGCCTTGGAAGAGGTTCTCGAGCTTTTCCGGCGCCACGTATTTGCCCCCGGAAGTCTTGAACAGGTTCTTCTTGCGCCCCGTAATCTTCAAGTAGCCATCGGAGTCGAAGGCCCCGAGGTCGCCGGTGCGGAACCAGCCATCCACGAAGGCGGCGCGATTCACCTCCTCGAGGTGGTAGTAGCCGGCCGTGACGTTGGGCCCACGCACCAGGATTTCCCTTCCTACGGCGCCTTCCGGGTCGATCTCTTCCTCACTCAGCTTGACCTCCACGCGAGGTATGACGGGACCTACGGTGCCAAGCTTGGTGCGCCTTGGGCAGTTAACAGAAATGACCGGTGAAGTCTCCGTAAGCCCGTAACCCTCGTAGACCGGAAGCCCCAGAGCGAAGAAAAACTCCCCCAAGTCCTTCGATAGCGGGGCTGCACCCGAAATGAGTATGTAGACCCTGCCGCCCAGTTGTTCGCGGACCCTGGAACAGATCAGCCGGTCGGCGAGAGCGTGCTTCAACCGCAGCCCCAGCGGCTGAGTTCGCCCTTCGAGGAGGAAAGGAGCGTACTGCTTGCCAATTTTCACAGCCCAGTGGAAGAGCCGCCGTTTCGAGGCAGGCGCCTGGCGGACGGCATCCATCACCCTGCCTTGGATCTTTTCGAGCAGGCGCGGAACCACAGCCATGACGGTGGGCCGGACCTCCAGGAGATTCTGCGGCAATGCGTCCAGGCTCTCCACATAAGCGATGGAAACGCCCTTCCAGAAGCAGAAGAACTCCACCATGCGCTCAAACACATGGGACAGCGGCAGGAATGAGAGTAGGACGTCGGATTGACTGAGGGGAAAGACCTCGGCGGTTGATAGGATGTTGGAAACGAGATTGGCGTGAGTGAGGATTACGCCCTGCGGCTGGCCCATGGTGCCTGAGGTGTACAGGAGGCTGGCAGTATTCCCCGGCCGCGCATCTAACGCCTTGGCTTTGAACGCCTCGACGAGGGTGGGGCCGCTCCAGCCCAGCTCGCTCTCGATGCTCCCCTCCCAGCAATTTGCCCCTGTCCCCGCGACGTTGGAGCAGTCCATGGCCAGCACAAACTTCAAAGCCGGCAGCCTGCCCCAGATGTTGAGGACCTTTCGGAGTTGGACGTCCGTGGCCAGGACGATGCCTTTGGCTTCTGAGTCACGGAGGATGTACTCGAGGTCCGGCTCGAGAAGCGTGGGATAAAGCGGGACCGTGATAGCGCGCATGCCAAGAATGGCGTAATCGGTCAGCGTCCACTCGGGTCGATTCTCCGAGAGCAACGCGATGCGCTCGCCCGGCCTGGCCCCGAGCCGCTCCAGTGCTGATGCCAAGGCCGCAGCCTTCCGCAGCGCCTCGCGGGAGGATATGCCACGATACCGGCCGTCCGATTTGTATAGGAGACAGTCCGGCTTGTCATACTTCTCAATTGCCTTGAGAAACAGTTCGTTGAGAGTGGTGAAATCGCTGCAGTTCATAGGCCCTGACGCGTTGTGTCCGCCGCTTGCGCCCACATCTTAGCACATCTATCACTTCCTGAGTCCAACCAACCCAAATTGGCTTTCAGGCCGCACTTTCTCTTTCCTCGGCATTGGGCTAAGATTTGCTCAGGGGGGATAGGCATGACGCAGGGCAGTGTTTGGGATAGAAGCGAGTCCTCGGCCACCACATATCAGCCCATTCGCGCGCCTCGGGGGAGCCAGATTTCCTGCAAAGGCTGGCAACAAGAGGCCGCCATGCGGATGTTGATGAATAACCTGGACGAGGAGGTGGCCGAGCGCCCGCAGGAACTCATCATTTACGGTGGCACGGGCAAAGCAGCGCGGAATTGGGAGTGTTATCACGCTATCGTGGAAGCCCTTAAGAAGCTGGAGAACGACGAAACCCTCCTGGTGCAGTCTGGTAAGCCGGTGGGCGTTTTCCGAACTCATGCATGGGCGCCGCGGGTGCTGATCGCCAACGCCAATTTAGTGGGGCATTGGGCGACGTGGGAGAAATTCCGCGAACTCGAGCGCCTGGGCCTCATCATGTATGGCCAGATGACAGCCGGAAGCTGGATCTATATTGGCACGCAAGGGATTCTGCAGGGGACTTTCGAGACTTTTGCCGCCGCCTCCCGCAAGCACTTTGGGGGCGACCTTGCGGGCAAGTTGGTGGTCACAGGGGGAATGGGCGGCATGGGAGGAGCCCAGCCACTGGCTGCCACCATGAATGGCGCCGCCTTTCTGGGCGTCGAAGTGGACGCCGAAAAAATCAAGCGGCGCATCCGGGGCGGCTATTGCGACATCTGCGTGAACGACCTGGACGAGGCGCTCCGCATCCTGAAAAACGCCGTGCGCCAGAAACAGGCCGTGTCCGTGGGCTTGGTTGGGAACTGCGCGGAGGTGATTCCCGAACTGGCGCGGCGCGGTGTGGTGCCCGACCTGCTTACAGACCAGACCAGCGCGCACGACCCGTTGAGCGGCTACATCCCCTCGGGCCTGACGCTCGAAGAAGCCGGCGAGCTCAGGCGGAAGAATCCCGATGACTATCTGAAGCGTTCTTACGAGTCCATAGCGCGCCACGTCACAGGCATGCTGGAGCTCCAGAAGCTGGGCGCGGCTACATTCGATTACGGCAACAACATCCGCACTATGGCTTTCGAGCATGGGGGCGTGAAGGACGCTTACAGCTTTCCGGGATTTGTTCCCGCCTACATTCGGCCTCTCTTCTGCGAGGGACGCGGGCCGTTCCGCTGGGCCGCGCTCTCCGGCGAAGCTTCGGATATTTACCGGACCGACGACTTGGTGCTGGAACTCTTCCCTGACAATCCCGTCCTCAGCCGCTGGATCCGGCTGGCGCACAAACACGTAAAGTTTCAGGGCCTGCCGGCACGAATCTGTTGGCTGGGGTATGGTGAACGGGCGCGGTTCGGGGAGCGGATTAATGATTTGGTGGCGAACGGCGAGCTGAAGGCCCCCATTGTTATCGGTCGAGACCATCTCGATTGCGGGTCCGTGGCGTCGCCTTTCCGTGAAACCGAGAGTATGAAGGATGGCAGCGACGCCATCGCCGACTGGCCGGTGTTAAACGCCCTCCTGAACACCGCCTCAGGGGCAAGCTGGGTCTCGTTCCATCACGGCGGGGGAGTGGGAATCGGCTACTCCCTCCACGCCGGGCAGGTCACCGTGGCCGACGGCACTGCGGAAATGGCCAAGCGGCTGAACCGCGTGCTGACCAACGATCCAGGCATCGGTGTAGCCCGCCACGTGGATGCAGGCTATGAAGAAGCCGTCACCTTCGCGCGAAAGGCGGCAATAAAAACACCAGTGACAAGTGACGAGTGACAAGTGACGAGCAGAAGGACAAGAATCCTCGCCGCCTCGAACTCGTCACTCGTCACTTGTCACTCATCACTGCTCTTCTCAGCTTTTCTTGGAAGTGACCGCGAAAAAGGTTGCAACTTTCTGCTCAACCTTTTTGCTCTTGCACTTTGGGCAGGCCACTTTCCCTTTGTCGTGTTTGGCCAGTGTCATGATCAAGCTGAATGTTTTCTTGCATTCCTTGCAGGCATATTCGTATTGGGGCATAGCACCTACCCTCCGATTTCGTTGGTCATGATTCTAGCAGAGATTCCAGAGCCGTCCAATGCTACTTTACACAGCGCGTTCACTCTTCTTCCGCCATGCTGAGCAACTACTCACCCTCGCGGGCCTGCCTTGTCCCCGGCGTGGAAAAGCCCTGTCGCAACTCGGAATCATCGCCGATGGCGCAATGCTGACCCAGGGGACCAGCATCCTGCGAGTTGGCAAGACACGCAGTCTGGAAGCAGAGGCGCGGCGGTTGAAGGCCGAGACTGTCGATTGCCGGGGTTCGGTGGTGATGCCCGGCTTTGTGGATTCGCATACCCACCTGGTATTTGCCGGAAGCCGCGTGGGAGATTACGAGAAGCGATTGCAGGGAAAGACCTACGAGGAAATTGCTCGCGCCGGCGGAGTGATAAGGT
>JBAVYG010000652.1:0-6422 GCA_049698675.1 Terriglobia bacterium | reverse complement strand
CCTCCACACAACAGGGCGGGATTCCTCGCTTCGCTCGGAATGACACGAGGGCTTGCTAGCCTCAAACAATCAGCCCAATCAGCTTTTGTAGCGAGTGGGCGATGATACTGCCGCCGAACATGCTGGCAAAGATCCACGCCGCGTAAAGATAGAGCAGCCGTGCGTGCTCCGGCTTGACACCCACCGGCGTGCCCTTGATATGCCACACCGCAGCGTCCTTGCGGCAGACGTCGACGCAGGCGCCGCACCGCATGCAAGAGGAGAGAGTTTTGCCGGCACGAATGGCGTCCTGGTCGATGGCGAGCGTGGGGCAGTTGTTTTGGCACAACAGGCAACCGGCGCCGCACTTCTCTTTATCGATCCGGATGTCAAAGATACTGGTCCTGCTGAAGATCGACTGGAAGGCGCCGAACGGGCAGAAGAAGGCGCACTGCGTGCGCCGTTTGGTGAGGAAGGGCAGCACGACAACCAGGCCCAGAAAAAGCGCGACGAAGATCCCGAACTGGAGCGCCGTTTGGGTAGAGCGCACCTGGGGAAACTCGGTGACCGCCTTGAACGGGCAGAGCCACATGCAGTACATGGGCTCGTACGTAGCCGCAGAGAGCAGCACGATGGCAACTAGAATCGCCCACGGCGCCAGAGCCGCCACTTGGGGTTGATCTTGCGCAGGCGCGCCCGCTTGGCGATCGAGGAGAAGCCTTCGTCCAGCCCGCCGAAGAAGCAACCATAGCTACACCACGCCTTGCCGAGAATGATGGTGGCAAGCAGCCACAGCGCCACCATCGTGGCGATGCTGTGGGGGTTGGAAGGCGTCGGGAGGATCGAGCCCGGGAAGATGATGGTTTTCGTCAGCGCGGCTGGGATCAGCGTCATGGGGAGCACCATGAAGCAGAAAGGCGTGTCGCCGGAGATCATCCTTTCCATGGGGATGCTCATGGACGAGCGCAGGGCGATGAGATCCCAGATAAAGCCAACCGGAAACAGGAATCCCAAGGTGATGAAGAATATCCGGCGCCAGCGATAGGTCTCGCGGGTGCGCATCATCAGAAAGAACAACGCGATCATGAAGGCCCAGGCAACGAGCGCAGCCAGCTTGGCAGGCCGGCCCGGCTGGCGGAGGACAGGCGTGAACAGCAGCAGCGTGAACAGGGCCATGGGCACACTCAGAAGAAGCGAGCGCCCGATTCCGCGCGGAGGAGCGAGCGTGATCGAACGAGCTCGGTCAGGCATGGAACACCATCCCAGTGATAGAAATGACAAGATTCCGGGCCTGGCCTGGAGCCAGCCGCCAGGAGGCCACGCTCACGACTCCCAAGTAGGCGTAATAGATCGAGAGAGCAGCCATGGTCATGCGGGCCACGACAGGAAGGGCACTGAAGCGGCGCAGCGGGCTGACAGCGAGCGAGGGGAGGAACCAGACGGATGTCCCGGCGAAAAAGAGCGCGAAGAATGCGAGCGCGCCGGGCAGGCTGTGAGTCGCTGCGGCGCGGACGCCGGCGGCAACGAACGGCGGGCAGAGATTGAGCCCTGTGAGGAAGCCGAGCGTGAGGGCGGCGGGCGGCCGGAAGCGATCTGCGGCGCCGATCTGATAGAGGCGCGTGGGGCGTTCGTCCGGCGCCTTTGCGCAACGGCGGCGAGGAAACCAGGCCGAGAAACCCAACAGAGCCGCCAACCCGAAGTTGGCCAGCCCGAAGACCAGCGCCCGGGTACGCAGGTCGAGCGGAATTGTCAAACCAGCCGCCCATACCACGACGGCGAACGCCAGGTAGCCTGCCAGGCGACCACCCAAGAAGACGGCCAGCAACCGGCCCGTCGTGCCCAGATCGCGCGGCTCGGCCCCCAGCCACGGCAGCAGCACCGGTCCGCAGTAGGCAACGCAGATGGGACCCGCCCCGAATCCCAACGCCAATGCCTCAGCCACGTTAACCACGGTTCTCCAGAGTCGAGAAGTCGAGGAGTCAAGGAGTCAAGGAGTCGAAAAGTCAAGGAGTCGAGGAGTTAAGGCCTCGTGATTCCTCAAGCTGCGAGTCTCGACCTTGAGCCGCGCATGGATTGACACCGGCGGCTGGGTCGAGGAGTCAAGGGTCAAAAACTCTGAACTTCTCGACTCCTTGACTTCTCGACTCCCCCTAACCGGGCGCCGGAAACTTCAGTCGAGCGCTAATGGATTGAATCTGGTCAAGCGATTTAGTTTTCTCGAGCGCCGCGATCTGCATGGCAATGTTCCCAATCGTCGTGGATTCGCTCGGTCCGCGCAGGACTTCACGGCCCGTCAACTCACTGGTGAGGCGGTTGAGGGTTTCATTTTTGACACCCCCGCCGACGATGCAGATGCGTTCGATGGGCGTGTTGGCAATCTTCTGAAGCTCCCTGATAACTTTGGCGTAGCGTCGCGCCAAGCTGCGGAAGATGATGGCGGCAAGTTCCTTGGGCCGGGTCTCTTCCTCAAACCCTTGCGTAGTGAGAACGGCATTGATCCGGGAAATCATGTTGCCCGGGGCAAGGAAGGCTTTCTCATCCACCTCGAAGGAAGTCCCGTCAGCGGGAGTGTCCGAACATTGTTGCGCCAGGTCGGCAGCGGTCAACTGAAGCCCTTGCGCATTCCACTCACGCAGGCACTCCTGGAGCAGCCACAACCCGATGACATTGCTCAGGAACCGGATGCTCCCTGCCACGCCACCTTCGTTGGTGAAGTTCTGCTCAAAGGACGGTCCTGTGACCACGGGATTCAAAAGAACCGTGCCCACCAGGGACCAAGTCCCGGAGCTGATGAAAGCCAGTTTGTCATGGGGGAAAGGAATGCCCGCCACGGCCGCACCGGTGTCGTGGCAGGCGGGCGCGATGACTTGCACATTGGAAAGACCAAGGTCCGTGGCGAGCTCTTTCCGTATTTTTCCGAGGGGCGTCCCCGGTGGCGCGATGGGAGGAAATTTCTCCAGATTGAGACCCAGGGCGCGGGCCAGTTCCTCCGACCAGGACCGCTTATGGACATCGAGGAGCTGTGTAGTACTGGCTTCCGTATACTCGGCCATGGCGACTCCCGAGAACCGGAAAAGGAAATACTCCGGCAGCGTGAGCCACTTTGCGGCACGATCCCATTCCGAAGGGAATTCGGCGGCGTGCGCCATCAACTGGAAAACGGTGTTGAAAGGAAGAAACTGAATCCCCGTGATTTCGTACATGCGTTCTTGGGGAAGGAGGGTAAAGGCACGCTCCATTTGGGGGAGGTTTCTGGCGTCCCGGTAGCAGTAGGCACGACCGATGCGGTTTCCAGTGCGGTCGAGCAGCACGTAGTCCACACCCCAGCCATCAACACCGACGCTGGCGATGCGGCCCCCCGCTTTGGATACGGCAAGGCGCAGTCCTTTGAGGACCTCCTGCCATAGACGGTCCAGGTCCCACACCAAGTGACCCGCCTCTTGGCGTGCGCCGTTGGGAAAACGGTAGACCTCCTCCAGGATTCCTTCCGCCCCGGTCCAGCGGCAAAGGACTACACGGCCGCTTTCCGCTCCCAGATCAGTTGCGGCAATATAAGTGCCGTTTTTCATTCCCGCCATTCCTCCCAAGGTAGTCGAGGAGTCAAGAAGTTGAGGAGTCGAAAAGTTAAGGGCCAAGGGTTAAGGGGTCTTCGACTTTTCGACTCCTTGACTGCTCGACTTCTCGACTTCTCGACTTCTCGACTTAGTTAGGCGTAGCTTCCTCCGGCGGATTGGTTCTTTTCGGCTCGCTCGCGGTTGATCCGCTGCATATATCCGGACTCGCGAAAAGCCGCCAAGGGGTCTTCCGGCAGACCCTTCGAGCGTCTCCACTCCCGGATTAAAGGTCGCACATCGGTAGCGAAGGCCGCCTTGAGGCACTCCTCGGCGTCCACGAGCTCACATTTCTGCTGATGGCGAGCCAGGCGCCCGTGGTCTACGAGTGTAGCCTTGGCATACAACTCTTGGGCTGTCACTGCGGTCTGGATCATTTCCTCGATTTTGCCCTTCAAGTTGTGGCTCTGATCGATCATGTAGGCGATGTCCGCGCGCCGGCCAGCCTCCCACTCAAAATAGAGGATTTCGTGGAAGATGCGGAAGACCTGATAGGGATCGATCGAACCCAGCGTCAAATCATCGTCGGCGTAACGACGGTCGTTAAAGTGGAAACCTCCCAGCATGTCTTCGCTGAGGAGCCAAGCCACGATTTGCTCGATATTCTGCGCTTGATAGTGGTGGCCCGTATCCACAAGGACCTTGGCGCGCGGACCGGCAGCGCGGGCCAACAGGAGAGCCATGCCCCAGTCGGCGATGTCAGTGTGGTAAAAGGCTGGTTCGAAGGGTTTGTATTCCAACAACAATCGCTGGCTGGGTGAGAGCTGGGAGTGACTTTTCCCCAAACCCTCCTCAAACCACTGCTTCCGCTGGCGAATGTTGGCGGTGCCGGGGTAACTCGATCCATCCGCAAACCAAAGAGAGATGTCCCGGCTCCCCGTCTGTTTCCCGATTTCTACACACTCCAGGATATGCTGCAAGGCGGCTTGGCGGACTTCGGGGTCGGGGTTGGCCAGAGACCCGTACTTGTAAATCTGGTCCTCAAAGACATTGGGGTTGATGGCCCCAACTCCGACGCCGTATTTGGCGGCGTACGCCTTCACTTCATGTGTGCTCTTGAGGCCTTCCGGGAAGTCCCAGAGGACATGCACGGCCACCGTCGGACAGATGCCCGTAAAGTGATGAACTTGTCCGGCATCGCTAAACTTTTCTTGGGTGGAGGTTGCCGCGCCAAGCTGGATGAATTTGCCAAAACGGGTTCCAGTGTTGGCAAATCCCCAGGACGGTATTTCGATCCGGAAAGTGTCTAAACTCCTCCAGAGAGCTTCTTGGCGTGCGTTTATCGGCAAGCTTCACCTCCCCCGGGCTGGGGCCACATACTACTTGCTTGCGTCGAGTTTAGTCAAGGCGAGTTTGGAGGGCGGCCAGGGTCGCGTCAAACTCCCGTCCACGGGCCGGCCCCGAAGGGGCCGAAGGTCATTAGCCGTGGGTGAAACCCACGGGAAGCGGCGTCCGTGAATGTTCGACCCCTACGGGGGCGAATATCTCTTGGCTCCTTGTCCGTAGGTTTCACCTACGGCTAATGATTTTGTTCCCCTTCGGGGAACTTCGCGACTTTGACGCCACCCTCGGGGGGGGGCTCTGAACTCCAACCGCAGGGTGTTCGACGAAGCGCTCTGTGTCCAATCAATCTGCGCCGCAGGGGAAGATGCGTGATAGAATTGAGGCGTCAACATGAGCCTTCGGGAACGCATTCGGAGTGTTTTCCGCCTCTTTCTGTTACTCACGGTGCTGGTGACCGTGGCGCTGGTCAGCGCCATCATGACCATCCGGCTCACCATCCGGGGCCACCAGGAGACCATGCCGAACATGGTCGGATTATCTTTCGACTATGCTCAGCGCATGGCCACCGGATTAGGTCTTGAAATGAAAGTTGAAGATAAGCTCTTCAACACCCAATACCCTCCCCAGGCGATAGTCTCCCAGATGCCTCCCCCAGGAACCCGCATCAAGATCGGCCAGCATGTGCATGTCCTGGTGAGCCTGGGCCCCCCTCGGGTCGTCATCCCCAACTTCTTGGGGACCAGCATTCGCGCCGCAAGGATCACGGCTATTCAGCGCAATCTCACGCTGGGCGATATCGTGGGAATTCATTGGCCGCAGTCTGAACCCGATCAAGTCGTGGCACAGGATCCGCCACCGGAAAGCGCCGAGGTAAGGAGCCCCGCCGTGGACATTCTGGTTTCTGTCGGGGAAGCGCCTGAAGCATACCTGTGCCCGAGATGGGTCGGCCAACCCATTGCGGAAGTCCGTCGCAACCTCGAGAAGGCAGGCTTCAAAGTGGCTGGTGTTACTTCCATTACCACCGAAAGCGGCCCTCGAGGCATCATCTTCACGCAATCGCCTGCCGCTGGAAGCAAGATCGGCTCAGACGCCGCGTTTAGCTTCCAAGTCTCGCAGTAACGGAGCAAGGCGCATCCCGCACGTCCCAGTCGAGTGCTGGTGTCATTTGGAATGGCATCCCACACCAAACGCCAGTCATTCCCGCGAAAGCGGGAATCCAGTCCGTGGACGGCGGATTCCCGAAGGTTTGCGAGGTGGATTCCCGCTTTCGCGGGAATGACTGCGACACGTCGACATCTTGTCGCCCTTCAAGTGTTGAAAAACCCTGCTACAACGGCATGATAACTGCAACACTATGTCCCTAAGTGTTGGGAAGGCGTGTGCGGAGTTCCAAAGTGTCCCATGTCGCTCGCCTTTATGGGTGGAAATTCGCAGTTTAATATTTCATCACGAGCCCGGATTTCTCACCACGTTTGGACGCTCTTAGGGGACTGCTGGAAAGGCGGGGCTGAAGCCCCGCCCTTCCAGACCCGTGGTGAGAAATGCGGG
>JBAVYG010000651.1:0-10970 GCA_049698675.1 Terriglobia bacterium | reverse complement strand
TACCTCCCTCCCCCCATGGGCACGGTGACAATCGCGGATCAGGTTGAAATAGGGGCTCTGGACTTTTTCCAGGTAGGCGTGGTCGCGCTCGCGGCTATCCCGGCCCAGCGACACGTCGCGCTTAGTGGCGCTCGATTCCACCACGTCTATGAACACGATGGTCAGCAGGGAAGCCAATTCAGTCTCTCGAAACCGGAAGCAATTTTATGCACGTAAGAAGGGACCGGTCAAGTATCAGATTTCCGGACCTTCACGGTAATGATCGCCGCCGAGGTGCTCAGCGCGACAGAGCGATGCAGGCGCGTGTCCTCGGCTTTGAAGGCCACGCCCATACTGCCACCCCCGAGCTTTTCAAGAATGCAGAAGTACGAGATGGTCTGACCAATGAGAGAAGGGGGCTCCGCCATAGAGGGGCATTCTAGATACCAACCCGCGGCAAGTCAACCAAGATAGGTGGCTTATTCTCCGAACTCTGCAGCAAGCTGGGAGAAGTACCCGATAAACCCCCTACCCGGAAAATAATGCGACTGCACTTCGAAAACCGGCCGGACTCCTATCGGTCTTGGCATCACTAACGGTCACCAAGTGTTTATCGACGAATCCACAGGGGTAATCAGAAGTTCTGGGCGAGCGACGGCGCGCTCGGAAGAAATCTTGCCACTCTTTGAGCCGCGGGGCGCTGGGTCGGATAACGCTCTTGCCGGAAACTGACCCACTGCCGAAAATCTTCTCACCATTGAGTCGAGAGGCGAGGTAAGATTCTATCTTTCCCGAGCTTAAAGGCCCACTCCACTTACTGAGAAAGAGCGAATGCGAAGCATTGCAGCCATAGCCGGCATTTTCCTCATCGGGGTTATCCTGTGGGACGGGTTCGAAACTATTATTTTGCCCCGGCGGGTCACGCGCCGTGTACGGTTGACAAGACTTTTCTATCGCTGCACCTGGATTCCCTGGTCGGCTGTGGCCGGGTGGATGAAGCCCGGAAAACGCCGGGAAACACTTCTCAGCATTTACGGGCCGCTCTCTCTTTTGCTGCTCTTTTTCATGTGGGCAGTGGACTTGATCTTCAGTTTCGCCTTGCTCCACTGGGCCGCCGGGTCCGCAGAGGTTTCGTTCCGTGAATCGTCCACCTTTTGGACTGACTTGTATATGAGCGGGACGACATTCTTCACGCTTGGCCTCGGCGACATCACCCCGCACACCCGGGCCGCGCGGTTCATTACCGTGCTTGAATCAGGAACAGGCTTCGGCTTCCTGGCCATTGTCATCTCTTACCTGCCCGTGCTTTACGGCGCCTTTTCGCGGCGAGAAGTGAATATCTCGCTTCTGGACGCGCGCGCGGGTTCTCCTCCCACGGCCGCCGAACTTGTGCGGCGGCACGTCCGAGGTCAGAACCTGGAAGCGCTCGGCCAATTCCTTCGCGATTGGGAAGCGTGGTCGGCTGAACTCATGGAGAGCCACCTTTCTTTTCCCGTGCTGTGCTATTTCCGCTCGCAGCACGACAACCAATCCTGGCTTGCCGCTCTTACCGCCGTCCTGGACACCTGCGCCCTGCTGAAATCATGCGCGGAGGGCGCTCTCCAGTGGCAGTCGCAGCTTACCTTCGCGATCTCACGACACGCGCTTGTGGACCTTGCTCAGGTCATGCACACTCCACCAAAACAACCCGTCGCAGATCGCCTGTCCGAAAATGACCTCGAGCAGTTGCGCAGTCTTCTTGCATCGGCGGGTGTGGCGGTGTGCAGCAGGGCGACCGCCGAGCAGAAGTTGCGGGATTTGCGGTCCACGTATGAACCCTACCTTAATGGGTTTTCGGAGCGGCTTCTAATGCCTTACCCTGCCTGGAAAGTTGCGGCCGGACGGGCTGACAATTGGAAGACCAGTGCCTGGGAGAAAATCTCCTCCGAGTCCTCGGTGCCGATGGGCGCTGGGGTGGATGAAGAGCATCGCTGAGACGCGCCTTCGGGCTGGAGTTGTAGCGGCGAGTTTACCTCGCCACGTGGCGGCGTAAAGCCGCATCTACTTACCCGCCGCCCCGCTTTGAGTCTCCAGAAGTCAGCGACGCGCGAGCGTGGTATACTGATTCCTTGGGGTTGGTGAGCAAGAGTATTCAGGGCGGGCCGTGGCGCTATGGCGTCTGGGGCCTCATTGACGAGCATCCCACACATTCTTTCTCGATTCTTCAAAAGGAGCACACCACTATGGCTGTTCGAACTGCGGAAGCCGAATGGAAAGGGAATTTACGGGAAGGGCAGGGCACTGTGAAGCTGGGGAGCGGCGCCTATGAAGGTAATTACTCCTTTGCCTCGAGATTCGAAACCGGGAAAGGGACTAACCCCGAAGAGTTGATTGCCGCCGCGCACGCCGGATGCTTTTCGATGGCTCTGTCTGCCGGCTTGTCGAAGGCCGGCTTCACGCCCACACGAGTACATACCGCGGCCAAGGTACACCTCGAACCTGTCGAGGGCGGATTTGGCATCACCAAGATTGAATTGCATACCGAAGCCCAGATCCCGGGCATTGACAACGCGACTTTCCAGCAGCAGGCGGAAGCCGCCAAGAAAGGCTGCCCGGTATCCAAGGCCCTCGCCGCTACCCCGATCACGCTGGAGGCGAGGCTGGTTTAGGCAATTGTGAATTGCGAATTCTGAATGGTGAATTGAAGAAGTGCAGCGGTCAGAGGCTCTGGGCGCGGTGCGCAAAGCAAGTTCTGCATCCCCAATTCACCATTCACCATTCACTATTCATAGTTCTGCTCCTTACTCTTCTCCTGACTTCTGACTCCTGACTCCTGTCTTCTGACATCTGCTCGTCACTCGTCACTGTCCTTAAAGGGTACGTCTGGATTGCGTCGAGATTCCCTGATGGAATAGAATTCCGGTGGGGGTTTGTGTGCACACGCACGGCCACTTCCGGAGGCCGGACTGGATTGTCAAGACCGCGTTGGTCGTGACGCTGGCCCTGGTCGTGGTCGAATTCATAACGGGTCATTACGCGCACAGCCTGGCGCTCATCAGTGATGGCTGGCACAAGCTGACGGACCTTCCAACGCTCGTCCTCGCCTGGATTGCCCTCTACCTCGAACGCAAGCCGCCCGATCATCAGAGAACTTACGGCTACCAGCGCGCGGGTGTGCTGGCGGCCTTTGTAAATGCCCTGCTGCTGGTGGCAGTTGCCGTCCTCATCTGCTACGAGGGTTACCAGCGAATTCTGAGGCCGCAGCCGATCGCCGCCCAAGCCATGTTGGTGGTGGGGATCGCAGCTCTTGTCATCAACGGAAGCATTTCACTCTTGTTGGCATCCGGCCGCAGCGACTTGAACCTGCGCGCGGTTTTCATCCACAATTTGGGCGACGCGCTCTCCAACCTCGCTCTCGTCGCCGGAGCCTGGCTGATCCAAAGGACTGGCCTATGGCTGATCGACCCTCTGATCGCATTCCTGGTTTCCGGCATGATCGTATGGACAGCTCTGGGGGTGATCACGGAATCGACGAACATCCTGCTGGAAAGCCTGCCCAAGGGCATGAGCTTGCAAGCGGTGGCGAGGGCATTGCTGCAGGTCGCCGGCGTGCGCGAGGTCCACGATATTCATATCTGGAGCCTGGGAAGCCAGTTTCACGCCCTCTCCTGCCACGTCCACATCCTTGACATGTCCACTTCAGAGAGTGAAAGAATCGGCCGGCGAATTCGCGACGTTCTAGCTAGCGAGTTCGGCATCACGCATTCCACCATCCAATTCGAACACACCCACCCTCCCGGCGACTTTCACCGGTATATGCCGGAACCCGCCCCGAACAGCGAGGGCGGACAGAAATAGGTAGGTGGTAGGTAGTAGGTGGTATGCAGGGTTCGCGCCCCCACCTACCACCTACCGCGCGGTGATTCTCTCGATGCCGTCAAAGTAGGGCCGCAGTGCGTCAGGAATGAGGACCGAGCCGTCGGCCTGCTGGTAGTTTTCGATGATCGCAACCCAGGTCCGTCCGACGGCCAGCCCGCTGCCATTGA
This sequence comes from Terriglobia bacterium, assembly GCA_049698675.1. Taxonomy (GTDB): domain Bacteria; phylum Acidobacteriota; class Terriglobia; order UBA7540; family UBA7540; genus CAVROP01. The sequence goes on along the minus strand of JBAVYG010000651.1, from coordinate 6,966 downwards.
GAGTGTGGAGGAATTCCGTCTTCCCCCCCTTGCCACGGCGGAATCGGAGGTTCGCCCGGCGAGCCTGGAATGCCTCGAAGTTCGAGCAGGACGATATCTCCTTGTATTCGCGGGCAGCGGGAAGCCAGACTTCCAGGTCATAGGTCTTCGCGGAGCTGAAGCCCAAGTCACCCGTGCACAAGGCCACCACGCGATAAGGGAGCCCAAGGCGCTGGAGGATGACTTCGGCATTGTGGGTGAGAGACTCGAGCTCATCGTAAGAGCTTTCAGGAAGCGCGAACTTTACCAGCTCGACCTTCTGGAACTGGTGCTGGCGGATGATTCCACGCGTGTCTTTGCCGTAGGAGCCCGCCTCGCTCCGGAAACAGGCGGTCCACGCGCAATGCTTCACCGGTAGCTTTTCGGCTTCCAGCACCTCTCCACTGTACAGATTGGTGACGGGGACTTCCGCGGTGGGGATCAGCCAGTAATCAGTCCCCTCGAGCTTGAAAAGGTCTTCCTTGAACTTCGGCAACTGGCCGGTGCCGAAAAGGCTTGCGGAGTTCACGACAAAAGGAGGAAGAATTTCGGTATAGCCGTGCTCCTTTGTATGCAGATCGAGCATGAAGTTCGCCAGAGCTCGCTCCAGTTTTGCCCCCAAGCCGCTGTAAACCGCAAAGCGGGCCCCGGCTATTTTCCTGGCGCGCTCGAAATCCAGGATACCCAGGGCGGGGCCCAGGTCCCAATGCGCTTTGGGTTCAAAGTCGAACTGGCGCGGCTGGCCCCAACGCCGAACCTCCAGGTTGTCCTCTGGGCACCGGCCGACGGGAACGCTCGTATGAGGCACATTCGGAATGTTGCGCAGGAGCTCCTGCAATTGTTCATCGTATTCCTTGGCCTGCTCATCAAGCTGCTGGATCTCCGCGCCCACCTGCTTCATCTCGGTGATCAGGACAGAGGCATCCAGCTTCGCCATTTTCAAAGCGGCGATTTCCTCGGAAACCTTATTGCGGCGCGCCTTGCGCTTTTCCGCCTCCACCAGGAATTTGCGCCTTTCGCGGTCAATGGCTTCAAAGTTTCCGAGCGAGTCCCCTAGCCCGCGCTCGCCCATTTTCTGCTTCACAAACTCCAGATTGTCGCGCACAAAACTCAGATCGAGCATGTCAACTCCTTATTCCTTTCAGCAACCTCCTGGAAGCTGAACCGTCAATTTAAACCAGGCGTGTGAGGGTGTCAAACTTGAAGCGATGCGCGGCCCCACCGCCTGCTTCTTTTTGACAATCCTATAGCGCAGGGGTAGGGTTGTTTCAGACACAGGAGGTTCGGATGCGCGCGGTAGTAATGAGTCTTTTGGTTTTGGGGTTGGCAGGTTCAGCCGCCTGCAACCGGTTGAGCGGGGTTCATTCCAAAGCGGCGGTTCAGAAGGCGATCGAGGAACACCTGAAGCAGCAGCCGAACGTCGTTTTCCAGAACATGACGGTGGAGGTTGGCGACGTTGCGTTCAGCGGGGACACGGCCGAGGCCCAAGTGAAGTTCCGCAGCAAGCAAGCGCCCAACATGGCGGTTGGCGTACAGTACAAGCTGCGCAGATCGGGCAATGGATGGAAGGTGGAATCCACTTCGACCGCCAGCATGCTCGGAACAACACCGCATGGGGACACCGCGGGTCCCACGCCCTCCCCGTCCGCAAACCCCACTGACATGGGTCCCCAGCCGAGCCACTGAGGAGCACGGTTTAGGGAATAGGGAATAGGGAACAGGGAACAGCGAGCAGGGAGTAGGGATCAAGGAATAACGAGTGCGGTAGGGACAGCGGGCAGTAAGCGGAAGCCAGTGCAATAAGAGTGGCGAAACGGTGCCGAGAGTCATGAAGTCTTTCTCCTCGGCCCTCCTATTCCCTGTTCCCTATTCCCTAGCCTCCAGCCCCTTATTTCCCGGCATGACGGAACTCCGCCCAGCCCTTGCGTGGCTTCTACTGCCCTGAGAATAGCTTCCGCGGTCGCCGCCGCCGCCGTCCCGAGGCTGTTCAAGTCAGCCCGCTTTCTGCCCAGCGAAAGAGCAAAGACCAGATCGCCGTCCAATTGGGTGTGAACGGGGTGAATGGCGCGTGCCAGTCCATCGTGGGCCATCTGCGCAACCTTCGTTGCCTGGACCTTGTCCAGCTCGGCATTGGTCATGACGACGACCAGCGTCGTGTGGGTAGCTCCAAAGCCTTTGGGCACTCCCCCCTTGAACATGCATTCCGTCGTCACCGCGAATTCAGGTGATCCGGGAGACACCCGCGCTCCGGCAATCACTCGACCCGTCCTGGGATCGACTACATCGCCAAAGGCATTCACCACCGCAAGCGCCTGCACGCGTACCCCGCCCGGCAACCCGCGACTCCCGAACCCCAAGCCACCCTTGGTGGCTTGACCAATCCCATAAAGTTTTCCAACCGTCGCCCCAGTCCCCGCCCCCAACGACCCTTCCACAACTTTCTCGGTTGCGTTCCGGCAGGCTCGAAGTGCCATCCTCCGGTTTGGTCGAGCCTTTGACGAGCCCAAGTGGAGGTCGAAGATGACCGCCCCGGGAACGATGGGCACCCGAACTTTCCCGGCGGGGAATCCGACGCCGCGTGATTCCAAATACTCCATAACCCCTGCTGCAGCGTCCAGGCCGAAGGCGCTCCCTCCGCTCAAGAAGATGGCGTGCACGCGCTCCACCACATGACCGGGAAGGCAGGGAGCCAAATCGCGCGTTCCTGCAGCCGAGCCCCGCACATCCACTCCGCAGACCGCGCCCCCTTCGCAGAGGACAACTGTGCATCCTGTCAGCCCTTTGAAGTCACTGGCGTGACCGATGCGGACGCCTGGAATCGTCTTGCGTGTTTCCGTTTCCTTGAATCTGTCCATCCTGACATTCTACATTTCGCTGGCTTTTCTTCCGGAGAAAAATGTAACCGATTTGAACTGCGTGACAGGTTGGGCTGCGGCCCGGCCAGCCGTTGCGTCACTCTCATTTTCCGAAACGTCTGCGCCCGTATTGGAACCGTGTCTAGGAGGGGCTGGTAATCGGATGCGATTGTCACGATAATCTTCTTGTCGCACACGTAGTTTCCATTGGAGACACGCAATGAAGACTCTCTTTCTCGCACTCAGATCGGTCATCTACATGAGCGGCTTCTTGCTTTTCTTTGGCTGGATTGCCCTGCTGGTGCGAACCTTTGACCAGAGTTTTGGAGTCTCCTTACCGGCTGCGACCGAAATCCCCGGCGCTATCTTGGTGGTCGTCGGAGCAATTCTCGTGCTTGCGTGCGCGGGCGTTTTCATTTCCCGAGGACGAGGAACACCCGCCATTTTTGATGCTCCGCGAGCATTCGTCGCCATCGGCCCCTACAAGTACGTTCGCAACCCGATGTATATCGGGGGCCTGATTCTCCTCATCGGCTTCGGTCTCTACGAGCGTTCGATTTCGATTCTGTTCCTTGCTTTGCTACTGTTTCCTCTCGTTCATTTGTTTGTCCTCTTTTACGAAGAGCCTACCCTGACACGGAAATTTGGGAGTTCCTACCAGGAGTACCGCAGAGCCGTGTGCAGGTGGATTCCGCGGCTGACGCGTTCGTGATGCTGTCCCCAAATGTCGGGCTACTGGCGCGTCAACGCATGGGTGACATATCCACCCTCCCAAACAATGGGCGGCAGCCAACCACCCCCTGGCCGGCTCAACCACCCCCTCCTTAACAAAGGAGGGGGAATTTCGCGCTCCCCTCCTCAGTTGAGGAGGGGGTAGGGGGTGGTGCTGGTCCACATTCCGACACGCGACCAAAAGCTGCCCTGAGCGCTCGAATTCTCGCTTGCGGCCACAGACCGCACTCTGTTTCAGCGCCTGCTTCTTGACATCGTTGCTTGACTGAAAGCCGCCCTCGGGACCAGAATTACTCGGGCCTTCATAAGGTCAGAAACGGAGATCCGATGAAACTACTTTCTACCAACGCCTGCATGTGGAACGCCCGACGAGCAGGGACAGCCATCCCTGCATTCAACATCCCCTTTCTGCCCATGATGGAAGCGGTAGTCGAGGCACTGCATGCTACCGATTGTTTCGGTCTGATAGCCGTGGCACGGCCAGAGTGGATGAAGTTCGAAGCTCGAAGTGTTCGAGCCATCTATCAGGAATACCAGCGGGTAAAGGACGAACGATTTACGCGCTTGCACTTGGATCATGTCCCCGTGATCGACGAAGACAATCTGAGCGTGGACTACGAGGCGGTAATCCAGGAAGCCGTCCAACTCGGGTATCAGTCGGTGATGCTGGACGGCTCGCGTCTCCCTTTGGATGAGAATATCCAAGCAACGAAGAAGATCGCGGGCCTCGCGCACGCCGCAGGAATTGCGCTGGAAGGCGAATTGGGAGCCGTGTTTGGTCACGAGGCTGGTCCGCTTCCTCCTTACGAGGAACTCTTCGCGAGCGGGAAGGGCTTCACGGCCGTAGAGGACGCGCGGCGGTTCGTTCAGGAAACAGGAGTCGACTGGCTGTCGGTGGCGGTGGGGAATGTGCACGGGGCCATTGCGGAGGTAAGGCGGCACAACAAGAAGGTCGAGGCAAGACTGAACATTGAGCACTTGGAGCGTATTTACGAAGCGGTTCAAATTCCTCTGGTTCTGCACGGTGGGAGTGGGATCAAGAAAAAGTACATTCAGGAAGCCATCCATCGGGGAATCGCCAAGATCAACATCGCCACAGCAATCCGCCAGCCTTATGAGGTAGCTCTCAAAGAATCCCCGGAGGCTGCCAGGAAGGCGGCGTACGACGCCACGGTGCAAGTGCTGACTGAAGAACTCGAGCTTCAAGGTTCCCGACGGTTGATTAATCCGGAGCTCGGATACGAGGTGGCATCGGTATGAGTCTGCTGGGGATCGATGTCGGAACCTCAGGGTGCAAAGCTGCAGCCTTTTTGGAAAACGGGGAGCGTCTCGCCAGCGCCTACCGTGAATATGCAACCTTGCACCCGCGCGAGGGCTGGGCAGAACTTGACAGTCGCGAGGTGTGGAACTGCGTGCGGGACATGATCGCCGAGGTGTCGGGTCGGGTGACCCAGCATCCTGTTCGGGCGCTCTGCGTCAGCTCCATGGGCGAAGCCATGACCCCCGTGTCCAAGGACAGGCAGATTCTTGGTCCCTGTATCCTGTCCTCGGACACTCGTGGCATGGAATACGTTGAAGCTCTCGCGCGCCAGATTCCTCAGGAGGCTTTCTTCCGCATCAACCCTAATATTTTTGGCCCGCAATACTCTCTCCCTAAACTCTTATGGCGGCGAGAATATCAGCCTGCTCTTTACGCGCAAGCCCACAAGTTTCTCCTCTGGGGGGACCTCGTGGCTTTCATGCTCGGCTGCGACCCGATTACCAGTTACTCCCATGCCAATCGCACGCTCCTTTTCGACATTCGCAGAGAGGATTGGTCTGACCCGTTGCTTCTATTGACTGGAATCGAACGCGCGAAGCTTCCGGTTCCGATGCCCAGCGGCGCCGTCGCCGGCACCGTTTGTGAGCGCGTTGCTGGGGAGCTGAATCTGCCAAAAGATGTGCTCGTGGTGGTCGGCGGCCACGACCAGTGCTGCAGTTCACTGGGCGCGGGCGTCTACGAGGCTGGGAAAGCCGTTTGCGGCATTGGAACCTTCGAATGCATTACTCCCACCTATGACCACCTCCCGGACGCTGCGGCGATGTTGCGCCACGGTCTCAATCTTGAACATCACGTCCTGCCAGGACTTTTTGTTTCCTTCATCTACAACCAAGGCGGGACCCTGGTGCGATGGTTCCGCGACACCTTCGCCCGCGCGGAGCGCAAAATGTTGCCTGCTGGCGAAGACATTTACGACGCCTTGGCCCGCGAAATGCCTCCCGAGCCTACCCGCTTGTTCACACTCCCCTATTTTGAGATTACCGGTCCACCTGGCTTTATCGCCGATGCTTCCGGCGTCATCGTGGGACTCAAAACCAGCACCACGCGCGGTGAGATCCTCAAATCGATCATGGAATCGGTCACTTTTTATTTTGCCGAAAGCTTGCAGGCCTTGAAAGAACTTGGAGTGAATCTTTCGGAGTTTGTCGCCACCGGGGGCGGAGCGAAATCGGACCAGTGGCTTCAACTCAAGGCTGACATCTTTGGTGTTCCCTTTGTGCGGCCACGCGTCACCGAAGCAAGCGTCCTGGGGGCTGCCATCCTCGCCGGAATCGCCACAGGAGTCTTTCACCATCCCGCAGAAGGCGTAAGCCAATTCGTCAAACCCGACAAGGTGTTTGAGCCGGATCCAATCCGCCATCGGATTTATCAGCAAAAACTCGAAGCCTATGGTGAACTGTTTTCGCTCCTCGAGGGTTTCCTTGCCAAACTCGAGAAGGGCGAACAGGAACGGTCGCAGCACAAGTGAGCCGGGGCGTCTTTTCGAGATCTCCTTTGAGGTTTGAACTGAACCCGCCACCTCTTCTACCTAGATTATCCTCGACAATGTGAACATCCGCAAAGAGTTAACTGAGATGTGACGTGCAAGCCCTGGCAGGCTCAAAGTAACCACTCCAGTGGCCGAAGTCAGCCAGCTTGGTGGAAATCGGCCAGTCCCGTGTCGCGCCCCTCGGTGTCCGCAAGCTTGCACCGGGAAACATCGACAGTACTACAGTACTGTCTCGGAGAGTGGCACAGTCGGCCTCGGGTTGCGATGAGTAAGAGAACAGTGGGTAAGTTCCTCAAAGCCGCTGGGCAGCAGGGTCACGAGACGGCGTGCCTACCCGCAAGGCAAAGCAGGTCAACGTATTCGCCTACCTTCTGACGCTGACGTGCTATACCTCACATGACGTCTGGCACTCGCTTCGGGAGGCTTGCGGAGGGAACATCGCCCGCCCACAGAATCACTCGCCCCTAGCGTCCCCAACCATCAATCCAGTCGCTTTAGTGTTCTGGTCACCAAATTGCCCCAACACTGCCGGGAGGTAGTCAAAACCATGC
>JBAVYG010000650.1:0-5023 GCA_049698675.1 Terriglobia bacterium | reverse complement strand
CCCAAAAAGTCCCCTGCGGTACACAGAGAATTCCCCTGGCCGCTGGTGGCGCGTGTCCCCTGAGGCGGACGTTCCATTTGCCGTGGGTTCGTCCGAACCCCCGAAGAATGGACACCCTGTCTCTTGACACGCGGAAAATGATAGGCTAGAATAGTAAGTTGAAGCTTTGCAAGAGGTGATGGCTTCCTGGAATATTTTGCTCCAATGCCGCTCCCGCACCCCAATCCAGTCTGGATCATGTGCCGGGCGTGGCGAGAAGGTCAGAGTGATTTCCAAGGGACAAGAAGTCATTTGTCGCAGGGAAAAGAAAAAAAGAATTTCTCAAAAGTGAACGGACGAAGCGGTAATGTCTATGAAAACAAAGGGTCGGCTTTCCACAGGCCGCGGCAAAGCGGGAATGTTAATGAAAACAAAGATAGTTACGAGTCTTAAGCGGGAATATTATTGAAAATAAATGACTTAGTCTGGGTAGATGGCCATAACCATGAATAGGGTTTTGGTGACTGGGGGCGCGGGGTTCATTGGATCGCACCTATGTGAGCATTTGTTGCGGTCCGGAAGACGTGTTGTGGTCGTCGATAACTTGGACGATTTCTATGACCCGCAACTCAAGCGCGCCAATTTGGAAGCGATGAAATCGGCCGGTGACTATGATTTCTATGCCGTAGACATCCGCGATTCCAACCGGCTCGAGGAAGTCTTTCAAAGGGCTCAACCGGGCGCGGTGATCCACCTCGCCGCGCGGGCAGGCGTGCGGCCTTCGCTTCTTTATCCCGCACTCTACACTTCAGTCAATGTCGACGGGACGCTGTGCCTATTGGAACTCAGCCGAAAATACGAAGTGCAACGGTTTGTTTTCGCCTCTTCGAGCTCGGTGTATGGTCAGTTCAATCGCGTGCCGTTTTCCGAAGACGATCCCACTAGCAAGCCGCTCTCGGTGTATGCCGCCACAAAAGCGGCTGGCGAAGGCCTGGCTTTCGCGTACTCGCATTTGTATCGGCTTCCCATCATTTGTCTCCGCATCTTCACTGCCTTCGGCCCTCGACAACGCCCCGATTTAGCCATCCGAAAATTCGCCCAGCTCATTCAAGAGGGAAAGGAACTGCCGGTCTTTGGCGACGGCAGTATGAGCCGTGATTACACTTATGTCACCGACGTCGTGTCGGCCATTGACCAAGCCCTGGAATGCGACTACCCCTTCGAGATCTTCAACGTCGGCAATTCCCGCCCGGTGCGGCTGGATTACATGATTGAGACGTTGGAAAGTGCTTTCGGCAAGAAAGCGAGGAGAATATTCCTTCCCACCGCGCCGGAAGACATGCCGGTCACTTTTGCCAGCCTGGAAAAATCGCGAAGGCTATTGGGCTACAGCCCAAAGGTCTCTTTCGAAGAGGGCATCCGTTTGTTTGTTGAGTGGTTCAAGAGGCGGTAGGTGGTATTTGGCAGCTAGGCGCGGAAGGGCAGGGGAAATTCTGAATGGTGAATTCTGAATTATGAATTGCCCATTACCTACCGCTTGCTGCCAATTGCTTACTGCACTTCTCCGGTCTCCTCCGAGCAGTGACGAGTGACCCACCGTGGCGGGACGAGCGGAAGCCAGAAGGCATGAGTCAGAGGTCAGGAAAGAAAAGGCAGTCGGCAGTGGGCAGAAAGCAGGCGATGGAGGGCACAATGAAGAGGGGAATTCATAATTGCATAATTCATAATATAATAATTCATACTTAATAATTCAGAATTCAGAGTTTCCCTAGCCCCTAGCCCCAGGCCCCTAATCCAAAATCTAAAATCCAAAATCGCTTCACCCTTCCGAAATGCGGCGGATCTTAGCTCCTACTTTGTTGAGCTTTTCTTCGATGCGCTCGTAGCCGCGATCAATGTGGTAAACGCGATCGATGAGCGTTTCGCCCTGCGCGGCCAGGCCGGCCACGACCAGGGAGGCGCTGGCGCGAAGATCGGAAGCCTGCACGTTCGCCCCGCTGAGAGGCGTCCGCCCTTTGACTACCGCCCTCCGGCCGCGGACGGAGATGTCCGCGCCCATGCGCGCGAGTTCCAGGGCGTGGAGGAACCTGTTTTCGAATATCGTCTCCGTGATGACGGAGGAGCCTTGAGCTTGCGTCATCAGCGCCATGTATTGCGCCTGCATGTCAGTGGGAAAGCCCGGGTACTCCTGCGTGGTCATATCTGAAGCGCGCAACGGTTGCGACGCTTGCACTTCGAGCACGTTCGCCTCGCCGCCCTGTCCCGCGCTCGAGGGCGGCTTCTCGACTCGCACACCCACCTCCGCCAACTTGGCCGTGACGGCGGCGAGTTGACTCGGGTCGCTGCACTTGGTGAGCGTGAGGCGCCCGCCGGTAACAGCGGCAGCGACAAGGAACGTGCCCGTTTCAATGCGATCGGGGATGATCCGGTGCTCGGCTCCGTGCAGACGGCTGACGCCTTGAATGACAATCCGGTCAGTTCCGGCGCCTTCAATGCTTGCGCCCATTTTATTGAGCAGCGCAGCCAGGTCCTGGACCTCAGGTTCCCGCGCCGCATTCTCCAGCACCGTGGTCCCATCGGCTAGGGTGGCGGCCATCATCAGGTTTTCTGTGCCGGTCACCGAAATGGTATCGAAGTAGATGTTCGCCGCCTTAAGCCCCTCCGCCCGGGCTTCGATGTAGCCGTGCTCAATGGTAAGGGTAGCACCCAGCTTTGCCAGCCCTTTGATGTGCAAATTGACGGGACGCAGGCCGATCGCGCATCCTCCGGGAAGCGAGACCCGCGCGCGACCGAACCTTGCCAGAAGCGGACCGAGCACCAGGATCGAGGCGCGCATCTGCTTCACGAAATCGTAGGGGGCTACGGGTTCGCTCAGCCGGCGAGCCTCAATTTCTACGCGGTTGCCGTGTTCCTCATGAGCGATCGAAGAATCTGCCCCCAAATCCTCCAGCAAGCTGCGTAGCGTGCTGATGTCGCGAACCCGTGGAACATTGCGAAGTATCACGCGCTGCTCCGTGAGCAGCGCTGCCGCCATTGCCGGCAAGGCGGCGTTTTTCGCCCCGCTGATGATTACCTGGCCCTCTAAGGGGTGGCCACCTAAGATTAAGAATTTATCCACTTCTCCCTCGCCCTGTAATCCCTCAGTCTCGGGCGGTGTAGGGGCGACCCTTGGGTCGGCCTGTGGGCGGGGCAATCCCCGGCCCTACATCGATTGGCGCCCCCGAGACTGAGAGATTATCCTCGCGCCTGCTTTTCTTTTCCCTCTCTTCGGCGCTTCAAGATAAAATGCAATTCTATGCCTCTGAGCCTCTTCGGATCGAGTGAAAAAGAGAAAAAGCCTGGTCTTTTCGAACGCCTCAAGCAGGCGGTTGCTTCCACGAAGGCCCAACTGGTGGAGCGCATCGAGGAAATTGTCGAAGGGAAACAGACGGTGGACCAGTCGGTTCTCGACGACCTCGAGGCCACGCTCATTACCGCCGACCTGGGAGTCAAGACTACGGGCGAAATTCTCGACCGCCTGCGCGAGCAGGTCAGCTATAGAAAGCTCACCGAGCCCAAGCAACTTCGCGCTGCGGTCGAGCAGGAAATTCTCAGGATACTCGAGAATCCCGCTGGCGGGCGGCAAGCCGCTGCCCCTGCGGCCAGGCAACCACCTGCCGGCATGCCCGCCGTAATCTTCGTGGTGGGAGTCAACGGGGTGGGCAAGACAACGAGCATTGCCAAGCTGGCGAACCTCCACCTGCAGCAGAATCGCAAGCCACTGCTGTGCGCGGCGGACACCTTCCGGGCGGCCGCAACGGAACAGCTCGAAATATGGGCAAGCAGGCTTAACCTTGACATCATCAAGCAGAAGTCCGGCGCCGATCCCGCCGCCGTGCTTTTTGACGCCTTGGCCGCCGCCCGAACCCGCCATTACGACTTAGTGATTGTGGATACCGCCGGCCGGCTCCACACCAAGTACAACCTGATGGCCGAGCTCGAGAAGATGTGCCGCATCGCCGCGCGCGAAATTCCCAACGCTCCGCACGAGGTCCTGCTGGTCATTGATGCCACCACCGGTCAGAACGGCCTTGCGCAGGCCCGCCAGTTCATCGACCACGGCGGAGCCACCGGCATTATTCTTACCAAGCTCGACGGCACGGCCAAAGGCGGGGTGGTGATTGCCATCGCTCACGAGCTCGGCCTGCCCATCCAGTTTGTCGGCGTCGGCGAAAAAGTGGACGATCTTCTCCCCTTCGACCCGCGCGAGTTCGTGGAATCACTTTTTGAATCGTGAATAGACCCGCTGCCTTTTCTCGAAGGACACGAAGCGCCTGACGCCGGCCTGTCCCCCGTAGGAACAAATGAGCATAAGAATCAACACCGTGATCTTCGACTTTGGCTCTGTCTTGAGCCTCGCTCCGCAACCCTCCGACTATCAGCGATTGGCCGCGCTGGCAGGGATCGATGGGATGTCATTCGAGAGGATTTATTGGGGCACTCGCACCGACTATGACCGGGGGGCCATCGACGGTCCCACTTATTGGCGGCGCCTTGCAAAAGCAGCCGGCAAGGAACTCACGCCGGCCCAAATTGATAGCCTCATCGTCAATGACATTGCAATCTGGATGCGTGCGAACCCCGTCATGATGGAGTGGGTCCGAGCGCTGAAAAGAGGCGGCCTGAAAATCGCGGTCCTCTCAAACATGCCCATCGAAATCTCCACCTACATGCGGCAACACGCTCCCTGGTTCAGGGATTTCGACTACGTGTGCTTTTCCGCGGAAGTGCAACTCGCCAAGCCGGACGCCGCCATTTTTCACGCTTGCCTGAAAGTGGTGCACTCGAGACCCGAAGAATGTCTCTTCATTGACGATCGCGCTGAGAATGTGGAAGCGGCGCGGGCGCTGGGCATGCATGCCCTGAAATTCGTGTCGGTGCACGAGCTGGCACGCGACGTCCAACCTTTCAACCTCCCCGCACCCTTGACCGACTTGGCAGGTCGTTGAAAAACCTTTCGCCGATCTTTGTAGGGGCCGTCTTCAGGCAAGCTGGTCCCCAAATC
>JBAVYG010000649.1:0-2614 GCA_049698675.1 Terriglobia bacterium | reverse complement strand
GCCGTGCCGGAAGGCCGAGGAACTCCGGGATTACATTAAGGCGAATTACACCAAGAGCGAATACATGGCGCCGATGCGCGATGGCGTTCGTCTCTTTGTCTCCGTTTACGCGCCGAAAGACGCTTCGAAGCCATACCCCATCTGGATGTCTCGCACCCCCTATACGGTGGCGCCCTACGGGGTGGACAACTATCCCGGCTCTCTCGGCCCCTCGGAGTTTTTCGTGCGCGGCGGTTACATCTTTGCCTACTGCGATGTGCGCGGACGCGGCAAATCCGAAGGCACCTTCGAGCATGTCCGGCCGTACATTCCCGACAAGACTGCCAAGAACCAGGTTGACGAAGCCAGCGACACTTACGATACGATCGAGTTCCTTTTGAAAACCATCCCGAACCACAACGGCCGGGTGGGCATCTCCGGCACATCCTATCCCGGCTTCTACGCCACCATGGCGGCGCTGAGCGGGCATCCGGCGCTGAAGGCAGTCTCGCCGCAGGCCCCGGTCACCGAATGGTTCATCGGTGATGATTTTCGGCACAATGGCACGCTCTTTCTGGCACACGCGTTTGGTTTCTTTTCTTTCTTTGGACGCCCGCAGCCAGGAGAAAACGAAGTGCCCGGCCCCCGCTTCGATTACGCCACCCCGGACGGCTACGATTTCTTCTTGCGCATGGGGCCACTGGGCAATGCTGACCAGAAGTTTTTCAAGGGCCAGATCGAATGGTGGCGAGATCTCGTCTCGCACGACACCTACACGGACTTTTGGAAGGCCCGCGACCCGCTGCCGTACTTGAAGAACATTAAGGCCGCCGTTATGACGGTGGGTGGCTGGTTCGACGCCGAAGACGTCTACGGGCCGCCCCACACCTATGAAGCCATCCGGAACCAGAGCCCTGGCACGGTAAACATTCTCGTCGAAGGTCCCTGGTCGCACGGGCAGTGGAACCGTGACGCCGGCGAGTATCTCGGCGACGTGCGCTTCTATCAGAAGACGGGCGAGTACTTCCGCGAGCACATCGAGTTTCCGTTTTTCCAGCACTTTCTGAAAGACAAAGGGGAGGAGAAGCTTCCGGGCGCCTACGTTTTTGAAACCGGGCGCAACGAGTGGTTCAAGCTGGATAGCTGGCCGCCCCAGAATGTTGTGAAGAAGACGTTCTATTTCCAGAGCGCGGGCAAGCTTTCGTCGGAGCGCCCCTCGGCTTCCGGCGAGGAGTTTGACGAGTACGTCAGCGACCCGGCCAAGCCGGTTCCGCACATCTCCTGGACCAGCACCCAGATGACCTACGATTACATGACGGGCGACCAGCGCTTCGCCTCTTCCCGTACCGATGTGCTGGTCTACCAGACTGAACCGCTCGAAGAAGAGGTAAATGTCGCCGGGCCGGTGACCGCCTCACTGTACGTCTCCACCACCGGCACGGACTCCGATTGGGTCGTCAAGCTCATCGATGTTTATCCCGGGAATTATCCGGACCCTGACCCAAACCCGAAGGGCGTGCGCATGGGCGGCTACCAGCAGCTTGTTCGTGGAGAGCCCTTTCGCGGGAAATTCCGAAAGAGTTTTGAGAATCCGGTGCCTTTTGAGCCCGGCAAACCGGATAAAGTGGAATACCAGCTTCCGGGGGTTTTCCACAGCTTCCGCCATGGCCACCGCATCATGGTGCAAGTGCAAAGCTCGTGGTTCCCGCTGGTGGACCGCAACCCGCAGAAATTCATGAAGATTGATGAGGCGCGGGCCTCCGACTTTCAGAAGGCTACCCAAAGGGTGTACCGGTCGGCGAAGCTGGCATCGGGCATTACGGTGGGTGTCGTGCCGCCCGCAGCGGCCTCTACGCCAGAATGATGGGGTGGGTGGGATTTGCATCTCCAACCCTTTTCTCACATTTTTGACGTGCAGGGCGCGGGCGGCGCCATCCTCACCTGTGTTTTCAAGTGGTTAGAAGCAAAATTGGCATATGTAGAAAAGTGCATGGGTGTGGCATTTTGCCTCACTTTGCGGTCGACTGCCCTATGATACGCTACATAACTAGCCTCCTTTGGCCAAATGCAGAGGGGACTGGAAATTGTTTTTCACTTTTCCCCTCTGTATTCCCTGGACCCATCAACCAAGCGTCTGAATGAGGCGGGCTTTCTCCTCATTGGCTGGGTTCTGATGCCGGAGCACTTTCACTTACTGATCAAGCCCGAGCCCGCGGAGAGCACCAGTAGCATCATGAGGGAGCTAAAGAAGCGCAGCGCACAAGAGGTTATCTCGATCTTGTGTGAAAATCAGCGGCATGCCTGGCGCCGCAAGACGCTGAACGGCTTGCGTCTGCCCCCACCGTTCACTGCGGCTCTTACTATCGTGTCTGGCAGCGGCGTTTCTACCCTTACGGCGTCTATAGCGAGAAGAAACGCCTCGAGAAGCTCGACTATATGCACAACAATCCGGTCAAGAGAGGCTTGGTACGGTCACCAGAACAGTGGCCCTGGTCGAGCTAGAGGTATTATTATCTCAACGATTCCCCCCTTTTGAGTATGGACACCCTCGTCTGAGCTGCGTCGAAACGCAGAGCTTCGCGCCAGCCACGGGTCAAGAGGCAATCGCACGAACTCTCGACCGTCTTCCCGCCCG
>JBAVYG010000648.1:0-1657 GCA_049698675.1 Terriglobia bacterium | reverse complement strand
CGCTTCCTCTGCCCCCTGCAAGCGACTCGGGCGCACTTCTTGGTGTAGTGCCGGCACGAAATGCCCACTTTCCGAGAAGGGCGTCTCCCAGGCGGAGTCCGGAGGGCGGCCCAACCGGAATTAGAGGATAGTTTCCGAGTGGCTCGTCACCGGGGAGGAATCCATGTTGTGTTCCGCCTTCGCGATCTGACGTCTGCGGCTAACCTGCGGCGGCCGCCCACATTGGATCTGCCAAGCCCCAGCGTGCCCTGCGGCCGCCGTCGGGTGCCGCCGCGTGTTGGGCAGCGTTGCCGGAGTCGTGTCCGCAAAAACCAAACGCCTCGGCTGACAAACGGTTTATCCACTTTCCAGATCTCGCGCGTTGTGCGAACGCGAGCGTCGCCCCTATCACCATGACCATCTCCTGGGTAGCGCATCGAGCATTCAGAAAATCAGCCTCATAGTGGTCGGCACTTCCATGCACCAATGAGCAGTGGACTTAACACAAACGGTCCCCCGGACTGTCTCGCCTCGTCGATGGCGCCAAGAATCCGCTGCCGAGTCGCCTCATCAGCAATGCCCAGTTTTTGTGCTATTGGAAAGACACTGTCGTAGACCGCCTGAGTCATGCGGCCCCCAACCTCCAACTCCACAAGTAATGCCGCGACATCGGTGCCATCAGGAGGGCCAAGCCCCGCCTCGATAAAGTAGGTAGGCAACTTGAAGCCAAGCCGCGTGTCACGTCCCGCTTTTTCTGCAACCGTACGAAACGTCTGTACCGCCTCGACTATTTCATCCAGCTTCGGGTAAGCCCCCCACGAATCGAAGTCGTGCTCCTGCACCGCGATGATACCGCCGGGCTTAGTCCACGTCATCATCTTACGCAGGAACGCCACTGGTTCTTTGAGATGGACTAACGTGAGGCGAGCAAACGTGACATCAAAAGGACTGCCGGGGACCCGGTCCCTTGACTCAACGTCTATCTGGTGGAAAGTGTATTGGCCACCGGCGGTCGTCCGCAGCATGTCAAGCGCCTCTCTGCCAATATTGCCGTCCACGTCGACGCCCGTCACGGAGCCCTCCGGGCCAACAATCTCACCCATGAGGCGCATTACCTCCCCAGGACCGCAGCCTATGTCCAAACAGGACATGCCCGCATGCACACCGGCCTTGAGGAGTACGCGCTTGGTGGCTTCTTCCCACACCTTCGCCTGGGCGCGTAAGCGCTGGTATTCCGCGGATGTTTTGCCCATGATGTAGTCATGACTGGGGGTGCCCATTGCAAACCCTCCTTTCGGTGCGCGGACCAAGCTGCCCAACTCCTGTTTAGTCTGACCAGGGAATAATCCCAGTGCTGAGCGACGATCTGGGGCGGAGTTGCTCATGACAACCCCGCTCCAGGTGACAGGTTACGACTTGCCAGCATATCACACGTGAGAACCCCCACCCGCGTCGGGTCGTCATGGTGGTGGCGGAGGGAAGAGCACGGGACTTGGCCTCCGACCCACGTCTTTTGATCCCGCTTGTCAACCCCCCCGGGTGGTCGGTAGTGTCCTAAATCTGTGTTGCCAGTTGCTATTTCCAGTCTCCGAATCGCCCTTTTGCTCCCAAATTTCGCTTTGATGGGGGTTTTTTGCATTGAAAATCCAGTTCGTTTTGAGCTTAAACCAGTTCGTTT
>JBAVYG010000647.1:0-4809 GCA_049698675.1 Terriglobia bacterium | reverse complement strand
CTTTATCACTCGCTCCCGGACAGATTTGTTGTACACAGCGGAAACCTGTTTCTTCTTGCCGTTCCTTCTCGGTACGACCCACTCGATCGTTTGGATCGAGCCTCGCTCAAATACCTCTCCCAAGCCGTTTAGACTGTCGAGTACCCCTGGGTCGTACTCCCGATCATTGTCAGCACCCAAATCCTCAATCGCGCGGGCGACTTCCGATACAACTTCAATGCCAACTGTTGGTCCCATTGAGAGTTGCGGCTTGGCCAAGTCAAATGACAGCACTGCGCTGCCCCTCGAAATGCCCACGAGTTCTAGCGTGCATTCCTCCCTGACATCGGCAGTCACTGGACCGCGGCGAAGCGTCCTTTGTCCAGACAAAGCCTCCGCTTGTCGATGCACGGCACTCTGCGCCTTGTCGCATATCAACACCAGATCGGGAACACTAATTCGCCCGGCGTGGACGCCTGTTCCCTCGATCTTCAGTTGAAGGAGTAGCTTGTTTCGTTTCGCGACCATGGCCGACCTCCCTTTTCATGATAACACATTCGCCTTATCTTCGCCCGTGTCGCACCAGAACCTCTGACAATCTATCACACCCGACCGTCATCCTGCGGGACAGGCTGGGCATGGGCCAGCATCGACGTGAGATGCTGCTCGATGGCCTGGCGAATGTTGCGCTTGGCTTCTTCGATGGTCCTGCCGTTGCTGAAGCAGCCGGGAACGTTGGGCGTGTATGCGAAGTACCCCTCGTCCTCCGCTTCCTTCTCAATAACGATCTGAAACGAGTAGAACTTCATCGCTGTCCTCTCTGGCCGCCTTAACCATCTCAAAAGTTATGGCCGTCGCTTCCATTATGCCGCAAAAAGCCGCTCTTTGGTTTGGCGCAAGATGTCAGCGGGATTGCCAATCACTCGTAGGGCGGGCAAACCACCTGCCGCCCGGACGTCGGACATCTCAAAAACATGCGGGTTTTCAAGTGCATCGGTCCCCCCGTGGGCAAACTGCGATGCCAGTCTTTTAAGCGTTTCCGAAGTCGCCGGGGGCAGAGTTTTCAGCCAGTCCGCGTGCTTATAGCCGAACGCATCGGCGCGTTCAGCAGACGTGCGCGGGTTCAAGCCGTAGCCCAGTTCCCCCAATACATCATAGAGGTCGTAATCCGTCATGTCGTCAAGCGCCCGCACCAAAAAGGCCGATCTGCCACCGTCCGGAAGCTGCCCCAACATCTCGCGACGGTCTTGTGGGGTAATCCATCGGGCGCGGAACTGTTCGAGCGTTGGGGCTTCCTCGACGAGCTTAGCGGCGAGCCTTTGCTTGTATTCCTCCACTGTGACCGGCATGGCCCGGCCATCCACGTTGGTCACAATGTACCGCCCCGCGTCCGTCACATGAATTTCAAAACCTTCCACCTGGATGGTCGGCTCGGGCGGTGTAGGTGGCGGCCCGTTACGTGGTTTGCGTGGAGTCACGATCTTGCTGATGAACGCTTGCCCGAAGAGGCGCGTAGCGTCGGTGTAATCGTAGACCCGAAACATGAGTTTGTTTGTGGCCGCATCAAGGCGGTTGCCGCGTCCCACCATCTGATAAAAAGCGATAGGCGAGCGCACGTACTTGAAGAAAACAATATTGCGGACTACGGGAACATCCACGCCCGTGGTGAGTAACTCCACGGTTGTGGCAATGAAGTGATGGCGCGAGCCGCCGCGCAGGTCGGCGATGTAGCTCGCGCCACCGACTGAGGCAGTACACTTAAAGGCGTAATCCTGAACCGGCGTCCTCCCGTTTTCCTTGCACCATGCGGCATAAAGGTTGTTCATGGCAATGGCGACATCATCCGCGTGGCGGTCGCGCACGCAGAAGATAATGGTCTTCTGTTCGGGGCCGCCTGTTTCGAGCAAATACTTGAAGAGGTCCTGCGTCATGGCGAGCACCCGATCTGGAAGGAGGATGGCGTCCTCGAATTCGGTTTTCTCGTAAAGCTCCTGCAACTGCTCGCGCGTGATAGGTTCACCGGTGTTGGCGTCCACAGGATTACGGGCGAGGATGTCGCCAATAGTGATGCCGGTTTCGTCGAGGTTCACACGCCCCTTCTGGATTTCGCACGCGGGGAGGTAGCCATCCTCAATGCCCTGGCTCATGTCGTATTCGTAGGCCGGCTCGCCGAAGTGTCGGATGTTGTCGGCGGTAATTTCCGCGTCCGCTTGGGCCTCCTTGGTCTTTTCGCTCACTTCCAGATGACGCGGGGTGGCAGTGAGGCCGACTTGCACCGCGTTAGGGTTGCGTGTGAGAACCTGTGACCACTTGCCCCATGCTGAACGGTGGCACTCGTCAATTACAATGTGGCTGAAGTAGTCTGGCGGGTAGTAGGTGGTGAGGAAGTTCGCCGTCCCATCCTCTGTATCAACGTCGAGCGTTTGGTACGTGGCGATGTGGATTCGAGCATTTCGGGCATGGTTCCTTCCGTCGGGGTCCTTGTAAACCTCCGCGGCGTCGGTCCCGAAGGCGTTCTGCAAAGCTCCCAAAGCCTGGGTGCGAAGCTCGTCACGGTCACACACAAAGAGCGCCCGGCGTAGCTTGCCGGCGTCGGCAATCTTCCTGAGAATCTGGACGGCGATAAATGTCTTGCCCGAACCGGTGGCAAGCGAAAGCAAGGCGCGCTCGGGTTGCCCCGTTTTCTCGCACCGCGCGACCTTTTCGAGAACCGCGCGGATGGCGGCATCCTGATAGTAACGCCGCGTTGCTTCTCCTCCCGGATACCGGGCGAGTAATGGCGCGGCTGCAGGATCTGCCAGGGAGAATCCCACTGTGTCTTCGTACCGTGCGCGCAAATCAGCGGGGCATGGGAAATCAGAAAGCGGGCGCGCCTTTGAGGTTATGCCGGTGTTGCGGTCGAACTCGACAAATAGGTGCCCATTTGTCGAAAAGACAAAGGGAACATTCAGCCTCTTGCAGGAAGCATAGAGCTTGGCTTGCTCTAGGCCGTGAGTCGGTGGAAGGTTTTCAGCCTTGGCCTCGATGAGCGCCACGGCGACGGGCTGTGTCTCCGGGTTGACCTTGATGCGCAGGGCGTAATCCACCCGGCCTTTGGCTTGCTTGCGGGGCTTTCCGTCAATGATCTCGATGGCCCCGGCGGTCTCTTCGCGGCGGATTAGGTCTTCCGTCCATCCACGGGCGTGAATGGCCGGGTCGATGAGCTTGGCGCGAGTGTCAGATTCGCCGAGGGTCATAACAACAATGAGCCTAATTCTACCACTACACGCGCTTACGAATCGCAACGAGTTGGCGGGGCGACGCAAACCAGGAGTGCGGACTTGTCTTTTAAGCTCTTTGGGGGGAGAGCGGGTAGCGCAAAGTTCATGCTTTTCAAGCTCTCGAGCGGCAGGGTAAGCCTGGCTGATCTTAGGGAATGGGGAATAGGGAACAGGGGGTAGGGAACAGGGAACAGGAAATAGGGAACAGGCAACAGGGAATAGGGAATGAAAGGGCCAAAGCTTCGTTAAAGGACTCTGAATCGAATGGTGTTCGGTATTCCTTCAAGCGCTCCGATGAGACCGTCGTCCCAGTCACGGTTGATGTCCAGGATGGCATACCCGACCGTCCCCTTGGTGTCATAAACTTGTCGTTCCACGTTGATGCCTCGATCCGCGAACACCCGGTTTATGGCGAGCAACATTCCGGGAATATTCCTGTGAATGTGTACCAGCCGGTGATTCCGGGGGGCGCTCTCGAGTTGGCAGTGGGGCAGATTCACGCTGAGCCTGGTGTCGCCGCTTTGTAAGTAGCGGCACATCTGCGTCGAAACGAATTGTCCAATGCTTTGCTGAGCTTCTTCGGTGCTTCCTCCGATGTGCGGGGTCAGAATGACGTTGGGGAGGTTCTGGAGTGAGTTGGAAAAAAGTCCCCCGCTGCCCGGCTCTTCGGGGAAAACATCAATGGCCGCCCCGCTCAGCTTGCCGCTCTTCAGGTTTTCTGCCAGCGCTTCATGATTAACCACGAAACCTCGACTCAAGTTGAGGAAAACCGATCCCCTTTTCATCATCCGGAACTCTTCTTCGCCGAAGAAATTCCTGTTTTGCGGCTTGCCGTCAACGTGAAGGGAAACCACATCCGCTGTTTGAAGCAGCTCCGCAAACGCGCAGTTCTTTGCGTTCCCTCGCGCCAGAACCTCCGCCACATCGCAGAAGACCACTTTCATCCCCATGGCCTCTGCCAATTCAGAAAGTTGAGAGCCAATCTTGCCGTAGCCCACGATGCCGAGAGTCAAGCCACGAACTTCATGGCAACCTTTCGAGCTTTTGTGCCAAGCGCCGCGGTGCAGAGCGAAGCTGGTGTGAAAAACCCGCCGCACCAACATGATGATTTCTCCCAAGGCGAGCTCTGCCACGGAACGGGTGTTACTGTGGGGATCATTGAACACTGCGATGCCCTGCTCGGTGCAACTGGCGCAGTCAATTTGCTCGACTCCGATACAATAGGCGCCTACCACAAGTAGTTCGGGAGCAGATTCAAGAACAGACTTGGTGATTCTTGTCTTGGACCGGATGCCGAGCACGGCAACATTTCGGATTTCCTGAACGAGTACGGCGGCATCCGGGCTTCCGGGCAGGGTCCTGACATCATAGCCAGCACGGGAGAATGTTGCGACTGCATCTTCATGAATGCCTTCAAAGAACAACGCTTTCATCGCCATCGCGCTCCTTGAAAGAAAGTGAAGTGATGCGTTTATAAAATACGCCAGAAGACTGCCGAACGAATAGGATTTTGGATAGTGGGTCAATTTGATACTGTAGCGGCGAGTTTACCTCGCCAAATGGCGGCGTA
>JBAVYG010000646.1:0-1918 GCA_049698675.1 Terriglobia bacterium | reverse complement strand
AGATTCCTCGCTCCGCTCGGAATGACGGATTGGAGGGGTTTTTCCGCAGCCTGTTTAAGCCAGTCAGTTAACATTGGTGGGGCCAAGCCTTTCCCTACCCGTAAGCGAGTTTCCTTTACGTGATTTGGCCGTGATAGGATGGAGTGCGAGGAGAAAGACGCTCTTCCCGGCGCTCCGGTGCGTCTCCCATCCCCTGAAGACACCCGATGTACCGAAGGGCATGAAACTGACCTCCTTACAGCCTCAAGCCCCCGCGTCGTTGAGTTCAGGCCGCAAGATCTTTAACGCCGCCGCCAGCGTCGCCGTGTGCTCTGCAATCGCAGGCCTCGCATCCACGGCAAAGGAGTTGGTGGTGGCGCGCTGGTTCGGCCGGGGCGACGCGCTGGACGCCTTCCTGATCGCCTTCCTCCTGCCCTCCTTCCTGGTGAATCTCGTGGCGGGATCTTTCAACTCAGCAGTTATCCCGACCTTCATTCAGGTCCGAGAGACGGAGGGAAAAGAAGCCGCTCAAAGACTCTTTTCCGGCGTAATGGTCATCAGTCTGGGCCTGCTGGTGGGAGTTTCCATTTTGGTCGGCTTACTCGCTCCGTATTCTCTCCCTCTTCTGGGTTCAGGTTTCAGTCCGGCAAAGTTGATGCTGACCCGACGGCTTCTTTACGCCCTTTTGCCCTTTATTGCCTTAAGCGGACTGGCGGTGAATTGGATCGCGGTTTTGAATGCGGGTGAGCACTTCGGCCTTCCTGCCCTGTCCGCCATAATGACTCCCCTGTCCGCAATGACTTTCATACTGTTGCTGGGCAGGCAGTGGGGAATCTTTGCACTCGCTGCCGGCACGGTGACAGGCGTTGCTCTGCAAGGCGCCTTGCTCGCGTGGATGCTGAGAAGACGAGACATACAGCTTGCGCTGCGCTGGTACGGGCTGAATCCCGCCTTGCGGCAAGTCATCGGCCAGTATGCGCCCATGCTGGCCGGCGCCCTTTTGATGGGCAGCACCGAGCTGATCAATCAATCCATGGCCGCAATGCTCGCGCCCGGAAGCGTGTCGGCTTTGAATTACGCGCGAAAGGTAGTCACCGTCTTCATCGTGGTCGGAGCTACACCTCTGGGCACGGCTGCGCTTCCCTACTTCTCGCAGATGGTCACCAGGCATGACTGGGATGGCTGCCGGCGCATTTTGAAGTCCTACGTAAGGTCTATTGCCCTTGTTACCATTCCCATCACGCTGGCCATGGTATTCCTCTCCCATCAATTGATCGGTATTCTCTTCGAGCGAGGGGCTTTCACGGCGGCAGACACCAAAGTTGTTGGGCGCGTCCTGGCGTTTCTTGCGCTCCAAATTCCCTTCTACCTCGCTGCCCAGCTCGGCGTGCGCTTCATCAGTGCGCTGAAAAAGAACTCCGTGCTCATGGTGATTTCCGCCGTGAACATGGTTCTCAATGTGGTTTTCAATTTGATCCTCATGAGGTACTGGGGGGTGGCCGGCATCGCGCTCTCGACGTCATTCGTGTATATGGCCGCCTGTGGTCTTGTTTACGCGTCGATTGCACGGTCGTTCAAAACCCGGCACGCAATTGAAGGAGCATCCGAATGACGCCGGTACCGAAGAGAATTCTGTTTGTCATGCCCTCACTTCGTATTGGAGGGGCCGAGCGGGTTATGGTGACGCTGTTGCATCACCTGGACCGCTCGCGGTTCGAACCACATTTAGCCCTGGTCGAGAAGGCAGGCCCCTATTTAGAGGACGTGCCGCCAGACGTTCCGGTCCACGATCTGAAGGCAACAAGAGTGCGATGGGCCGTGCCGAAAATGATTCGTCTGGCCTGGGAACTAAAGCCCCATGTTCTGCACTCATCGATGCCCGAGCTGAACATGGCCACAGTTCTGTCCAGACCGTTTCTGCCCCCGGGAGTGCGTGTGT
>JBAVYG010000645.1:0-5409 GCA_049698675.1 Terriglobia bacterium | reverse complement strand
TAGTACAACTGGGCACGGAGATGGTCCGGTTTGAGCGTCGCGGCTTTTTCCAAATGTTCCAAAGCAGCCTGGGGATCGTTCAGTTGAATGAGCAGAATCCCCAGGTTCAGGCGGGCTTCAAACAGGTTTGGATCAAGGGCCAGGGCTTTTCGGTAGGAGGCGACGGCTTCCTCTTGCTTATGCAATCCGGTGTATGCATAGGCCAGGTTAAACCAGGCTGCGGTCAGGGTCGGTTGCGCTTCCACCACCTGTTTCAGGGCGTCAGCGGCGGCGGCAAAGTCGTTCCGGCCCAGCGCGTCTTGCGCAGTGCGGAGGAGCGTGGATACGTCCGCGTCATGATGGGTTCGGGAAGGGCTTTCTTGGCCCGGTCCGAATGCAACCAGCACGCGCCCGGGAACGACCCAGAAGAGGCAAAGAATAAGGCTGCCGAGCAAGAGGGGCGCTGCCCGCCTGGGCTGGTACGGGAGTGCGGCAGCTTGCTTCAGCCGTCCCGTGTCATTCCGAGCGCAGCGAGGAATCTCGCTCTGCCTTGAGGCGGACCGGGGCTCAAAATGACCTGACGGGAAGGTGGAACAAGGAAGAAACAGAGCGAGATTCCTCGCTGCGCTCGGAATGACACCCCCAGGCATGGCCCCACCCTGTTCGGGCTTCTGCATCGCGCTACGCTTCATGGCGAGCAACTCGACCCACCCCCTTGAAATTTCGCAGGTACTTGGCGAGGAACTTTCCTGTGAAGGAGAGCGGGTTCTTGACGAGGTTTTCCGGAGGGCCGGCGACCACCACGTAACCACCTGAGTCGCCGCCCTCCGGCCCCAGGTCGATGATCCAGTCAGCGGTCTTCAGGACGTCCATGTTGTGCTCGATGACCAGAACGCTCGCGCCAGCGTCGATCAGCCTGCGAAACGCTGCAAGTAATTTGCTGATGTCGTCGAAGTGCAAGCCCGTGGTGGGTTCATCGAAAATAAAAAGCGTGTTTTCGCCCGCCTGATGAGCAAGATGCGCCGCCAACCGCACCCGCTGGGCCTCGCCACCCGAGAGAGTCGTGGCGGATTGCCCCAGGCGCAAATAGCCGAGCCCAACCTCCTCCAGGACGCGTATCTTACGGGTCACCTTCGGAAAGCCTGAAAAGAAGCCCAGGGCCTCTTTCACAGTCATTTGCAGCACTTCGTAAATGTTCTTGCCCTTGTAACGCACTTCCAGGATACTGGGTTTGAAGCGGCGGCCGCCGCATTCCTCGCACACCAGCTCGACATCGGCCAGAAACTGCATCTCCAGCGTCACCGTGCCGTCCCCCTGGCAGGTCTCACAACGGCCACCGGGAATATTGAAGGAAAAGAAGCCGGGCGAATACGCACGCTTGCGTGCTTCAGGCGTGGCAGCAAAAACTTCTCGTATGGCGTCGAAGGCCTTGATGTAAGTGATGGGATTGGAACGAGGCGTCCGCCCGAGTGGTGACTGGTCCACGAGCACCACATCCGCAAGCTGCTGATCACCTTCGATTCCCTCGTACTGGGCACGTGGAGCCCGCAGGCCGCGGCGGGAAATCAGGGCGTTATAAAGAACGTCATGGACCAGCGTGGATTTTCCCGAACCGGAAACCCCGCTCACGCACACCATGAGCCCCAGCGGAATCTCCACATCGATCGATTTCAGATTGTGTTGACGCGCGCCACGAATGCGCAGCCAGGACTTCCCGGGCTTCCGTCGTTCCGAGGGCACTGGAATCTCCAGCCCGCCGGACAGGTAACGACCGGTGAGCGACTGTGGATTGGCGCAGAGACCTGCCAGATCGCCCTCGTACACCAGGCGGCCACCATGCTCCCCCGCTCCGGGACCTAAGTCCAGGATCTTGTCCGCCTCTCGCATCATCTCCGGGTCATGCTCGACGACCAGGACCGTGTTGCCCAAGTCGCGCAGGGTCTTCAGGATTTCAATGAGCCTGCCGGTGTCGCGGGGATGTAGCCCAATGGAGGGCTCGTCCAGCACATAGAGCGCACCCACCAGGCTCGAGCCGAGCGCCGTCGCTAACTGAATTCGCTGCGACTCACCTCCGGAGAGCGTGGACGCCAACCGGTCGAGCGTCAGGTATTCCAGGCCGACCTTGTAAAGGAATTTCAGTCGCGAGCGGATTTCGTCAAGCACCTTGTCCGCCACCGCCTGCTGTTCCGGCGATAGCCGCAGCTCATTGAAGAAAGGGTAGGCATCCTGGATCGACATGCGGCAGACTTCCGTGATGTTTTTTCCGTCCAGGAGAACGTGCAGGGCTTCGCGACGCAGCCGGCCGCCCTGGCACTCCGGGCAAAGCGTGTATCCACGGTATCGGCTGAGGAAAACGCGCACGTGCAGCTTGTACTTTTTCCTCTCCAGATAATCGAAGAAGCCACGAATTCCAGGAAAATCTTGGTCACCCTCGATCAACCACCGCCGCTCCTCCGAAGCCAGCCGATAGTAAGGAACATCCAGAGGAATACCCTTGGCCCGAGCCGCCCGCTTCATCTCGTTGTAAAGCATCCGGTGACGAGGCTTGGTCCAGGGCTCCACTGCCCCTTGAGCAAGACTTTTATTCTTGTCCGGAATAACCAGGTCCAGGTCGAAATCAATGGTGTTGCCAAATCCCTGGCAGCGGGGGCAGGCGCCGTAAGGATTATTGAACGAAAAGAGGCCGGGCTCGGACGCTTGAAATGCGATCTTGCACCGCTTGCACTCAAACCGCTCGCTGAAGACCAGGCGTTCCGGCGGAGAAGCAGGGTCCGGTGAAACAAACTCCAGCGCCGCCTCCCCGGCTTCCCGGAAGCAGAGTTCAAGGGAATCAATCAGCCGCTGCCGGATCTCCGGCCCCACCGCCAGACGGTCCACAAGGATATAAACGGGCTGTGCGAAATCGACCTCAAGAAGCGACTCTGGGGTCGAGAATTCGAAGACGCGCCCGTCCTGGTACAGCCGATTGAACCCATGCTGGCGAAGCGAGAACAGCCGTGGTTTGAGTGATTCGTCCGGCGGGGCAGGTAAGCGTACCGAAGGGGCCTCTCGCGTTTCCTCCAAGGAACCCCCATGAGCGCGAACGGTTCCTCGAGCTCGCGTCGCTCGCCCGCTCGCTCTTGCCTCGAGGGAACCTGGCGAGTCTGTCCCGGGCGCATCCCCGTGGCGTTCTGCCACGGCTGGAGATGCGCCCGAATTCACTTGGAAGAGAACGTAAAAGCGCCGGCCAGCTTCCATGGCAACGACCTGGTCAGCGACTTCATCCACATGATCTCGGCGCACCACCTGGCCGCATTGATAGCAGGTGGTGACGCCCACGCGCGCAAATAAAAGTCTAAGATAATCGTAGATTTCGGTGGCCGTCCCCACCGTCGAGCGAGGATTACGAGTGGTGTTCTTCTGGCGGATCGCCACGGGAGGAGCAATCCCCAGCACTTCGTCAACGTCCGGCTTTTCCATACGTTCCAGAAACTGCCGGGCGTAAGCGGAGAGCGATTCGATGTAACGACGCTGTCCCTCGGCATAGAGCGTGTCAAAAGCCAGGCTGGACTTGCCCGAGCCCGAAAGGCCTGTCACCACCGTCAATTTATTGTGAGGAATGGTGCAGTCGATATTCTTCAGATTGTGTACGCGCGCCCCGCGCACGATAATGGAATCCGCTCCCCCGTTCTTGCCGAAAGGATCGGTCGCTCCGTTGGTTTTGACGACCGCCAAAACGGAAGCCGCTGCTTCCCCCGCAACCGCAGAGCTCCCGGGGCCGGAGCGATGGACGCCAGATGCGCCTCCCCCGCCGGCAGGCGTCACGGAGGGCAAGAGATTATCGCTTGTTTGATCGCGGCTTGGTACCATGCATTTCCCTGCGCTCTAGTGTAGTGTCCAGGAAAGAGCTGGATAACGCTCCCTCTCGTAGCGCCGGCATCCTGCCGGCGGATGCCGCCGGGACGGCAGCGCTACAA
The DNA here is from genome assembly GCA_049698675.1 of Terriglobia bacterium. Taxonomy (GTDB): domain Bacteria; phylum Acidobacteriota; class Terriglobia; order UBA7540; family UBA7540; genus CAVROP01. The sequence continues at coordinate 1,474 of JBAVYG010000645.1, read as the reverse complement.
TGTCCGCTCAATTAGTGGACACGACGCTAGCTGGCCAAAGGCCGAGTGCCCAATCCATCCGCCGGCCTGCAAGCTCCCCTGCAAGCCCTTGGACCCTCAGCCGAAAACTACCATTATAAGCCCGCACGATCTCGGAAGCAAAGGTGAGCTGCCTAGGCCACAGACACTAACTATCTGACTTTTCAACGACATTCCCGCTTTCTACGCGTAACTACATTTGTTTTCTACGACATTCCCGGTTCGGTGCTGCCCGCGGAAAACCGGTCCTTTGTTTTCATAGACATTCCCGCATCGGTCGTTCAATTCTTAAAGTTACTAGTTCTTTCTTTCCCTGTCGGCGGTGACATCTTGTCGTAGACTGCGGAACGGGCCAAGGGTCCCTCCAACTCGATCTCTCCTCGAATGCAGTAGGCAGAGGGCGGAAAGCAGATGCTCTTCATTCTGACTCCTGACTCCTGAATCCTGGTTGAGCCCCTGCCACCTGGAACCTGACACCTGAAACCCCCTCTTCTGCCCCACAACCCGTCGATTTTTGGCCGTATTTTTGCTCTGATTGGCGCTTTTCGCAGTCAGAATTGGGTTCGTTTTTGAGCCTCCGAAGATGTTAACCCTTGTGTTTTCAACAGATCCTTAGGTTCGTTCCGTCTATTTAGTATCTTTTTTGCGTTTTGCGCCCCTCTTGCGCAGCCGGGTGGCCGATTTAGAACCCCTTGCAAGCGGTGTCGTGGTGCGTCCAGCATGCGTCAACGTGAGTAGGCTACCACATTTCCAGGCGCGTGTCAAGGGCCAAAATTCAGGAGCCAGGAGTCAGGTAGCGCAAGGCTCGCTCTCCAGCCTTGCGGCCCTTCCACCGCGACGCGGGTTGGGCGGCGCGGCCAAGCAAGCGTAGCGCCGACCCCGCCTTGCGGGGTCAGCTACTGCGGCTTTGCGCTTTGCTTTTTGACTCTCATTTGCGGCCCTGCCGCCCTGAGCTACCGGCTTTTAAGCCCCGAAGGGGGCGGTCCATCCCAGCCCAGGCCATCGGCCTGGGTAACAAGCGCAATCCATTTCAACGCGGGAGCCCCGAAGGGGCGATCCAGTGGTTCGCCCTTTCAGGGCTTGGGACTGCGACCGTTCTTTGATTCCCAGGGCGTTGCCCTGGGCTAGGTTGGCTCGCCCCTTCGGGGCTAGGGGTGAGAACTACGGCGTTCTTGTCTGGTAATCACCACGCGGGTACAAACCTCGTTCTCCTGGACCCCGATGTCCGAAAGGCCTTACGCAGTAGGGGGACGGCTTGCCGTCCCCTCCGCGTACATTGCCGCCGAACCAGGAAGGGTAGGGCAAGCCCTACCCCTACTTGGTGATCGAGTTGCGCAAGGTGGGGAGCTACAAGCAGGCGTATCGCGGACCTGCTTTGTAGGTCCGCGGCACTTGGGCACGGTCGGCCAGAAGAGGCGGAGACCTTGAAAAACAGGTCTGCGCTTGTATCTTACCT
>JBAVYG010000644.1:0-1647 GCA_049698675.1 Terriglobia bacterium | reverse complement strand
AGATTCCTCGCTGCGCTCGGAATGACACCGACACAGCGCCCAGAATGAAAGGCTGGAAGCGTTTCTCCGCACCTTGTAACGCCGTCGTATGCCCCCAGGTTATAAGCGTTTCTAGATAAGAGCCGCGGACCTCAAAAGCGGAGGTCCGCGCTACCTAAGCCCCGATAAGCTTCGTCCAGTAGTTCTACGACATGGAGCACCCGACGTTGGCCTCCAGCGCGCGAAACACCGGCACGCAACTGGAGCAGGCAGCCGGGATTCGCCGTCAGGATAAGGTCGGCCTTCGTCTCCTCAATCCGCCGCATTTTATTCTGGAGAAGTTTTTCCGCCAAGTCGTTGTGAACCACGTTGTAAATCCCGGCGCTTCCACAACAGATCTCCGATTCCTTTAATTCGATAAGCTCCAGCCCCGGTACCGCCGCCAGCAACTTCCTCGGCGCCGACCGAATCCTTTGCGCATGACCCAAGTGGCAGGAGTCCTGATAAGTCGCCCGTACTCTAGTTACCGCGAATTCTTTATTAAAGTCAATACTTGCCAGGAATTCCGTCACATCTCGAAGCTTCCCGGAGAAGGCCTGTGCCGGCTCAAAATAGTCCCGGTCGTCTTCTTGAAAGAGAAGCGGATATTCCTTCAAAACCGAACCACAGCCCGCCGCGTTCGTAATGACCGCGTCAAACCCATCGGCCAGGAAGGCGCGGATGTTCCGTTTGGCCAGCTCGCGCGCCAAGTCGCGAATACCCGCGTGGACGTGCAGCGCGCCGCAGCATCCCTGCTCAGCGGGGATGACCACCTCACATCCATTCTTGGCGAGCACGCGCAGCGTCGCATCATTCAGCCGCGCAAAGGATAGATTGGCGATACACCCGGCAAAGAACGCCACCCTGTAGCGGCGCGTCCCCACGGCAGGAACCACGGTGCCCAGGCGCTCTGTAAAGAACGGTTTTTCCATCCGTGGCGCGAGTCCTGCTACGCGCTCCAAGCTCCACGGCAAGAGCTTCAGGAGGTGGGACGCAAGGACCAGCCTCTCCAAGCCGGACGTTTGATAGAAACGCAGAATCTTCCCGGCCACTTCCAGCCTTTGGCGGTAAGGAAGGAGTTCGTAGAAGAAGAGCTTCCTCAAGAGGGTGGCAAGAGGGGGCCGCTTGTAATACTTCGCGATTTGCCCTCGCGCCACCTCCACCAGCTTTCCGTACTCGACGCCGGATGGGCACGCGGTTTCGCAAGCGCGACAATCCAGGCAGAGGTCAATGTGCCGCACGAAGCTCTCGCCCAGAGGCAACCGGCCCCGTTCCACCTGAACCATTTGATAGATGCGCCCGCGGGGCGAATCCATTTCCAAGCCAAGTTCGCGATAAGTGGGGCAGGCATTCAGACAAAGGCCGCAACGAACGCACCGGGAGTAGTCCGCCCAACGGGGTGCTTCACCTGGGCCGTACCCGCTACCGTTCCCCTCGACTTTTGTCCGCGTATCCGTCGTGCTCAATGGCTCCCCTCTTGCCTGTCATTCCGAGCGAAGCGAGGAATCTCGCATTGCCGATGTTTCAGGGCGAGATTCCTCGCTTCGCTCGGAATGACAGGCTCGTTAGCTCTGCGTTCTGCTTTCTGGCTGCCGAAAGCTGACCCGCCGCGGCGGGATAGCTGATAGC
>JBAVYG010000643.1:0-3168 GCA_049698675.1 Terriglobia bacterium | reverse complement strand
CCGAATTCGAAAGTTGGCAGCCGCCGTTCGAGCCGAATCACTTGATTCGGGGCCCGTTTGACGCAGATACTGGAGGAACAAAATGGTGCGGGGCCGGGGGTAGGGGCATCCGCCGCGGCGGACGCTGTGCCCCTGCAAGATGCACATCGCACCCACGCTAGCTTCCGAATTCGGGTTCAACGGAGCCTGTCACAGAACGGGTCCTCACGGTTGTAAGGTGAGAATTTGTGGTGAGAATTTGTCGTGGGAATTTGTCGTTGACAAACGGTGGAGGTGACTGGATAATTGACCGTACCGATTCCTTCCGGCGAACATTCACTTCGGTACAAAGGACTTGATGGGGGAGCCCCGTGCATTGAAGGGCATTAAGGGCGCAGCATATCAACCGTTTGGTGGAGAACCGCCAACCCGTTAGACAATCTCAAGGAGGGCTATGGGCGCCAAATACATCTTTGTCACCGGCGGTGTAGTCAGTTCGCTAGGTAAAGGTCTTGCCGCAGCCTCGATTGGGTGCTTGCTTGAGGGGCGGGGACTTAAGGTCTCGTTCCTGAAATTGGACCCTTACTTGAATGTTGATCCTGGAACGCTGAGCCCGTTTCAACATGGCGAAGTCTTCGTCACAGATGACGGCGCCGAAACCGACCTTGATCTTGGTCACTATGAACGTTTCAGCCATGTCAGGATGCGACGCGACAACAACTGCACGGCGGGACGGATCTACGAGATCATCATCACGAAGGAACGGCGTGGCGATTACCTGGGGAAAACGGTTCAAGTCATTCCCCACGTTACCAACGAAATCAAAGCTGCCATCAAGAGGGTCGCGAATGACGTCGACGTGGCGATCGTGGAAGTCGGCGGGACGGTGGGAGACATTGAATCGCTCCCGTTCCTCGAGGCTATTCGGCAGATGCGGCAGGAACTAGGCCGGGAAAATGTGGTCTTCGTGCATTTGACGCTCGTGCCCTTTATACAAACTTCACGCGAACAAAAGACCAAGCCCACACAACATTCTGTAAAGGAATTGCGAGAGATCGGCATTCAGCCGGACATCCTCCTTTGCCGGACGGACCGCTTTCTTTCTGCCGAGATTAAAGCCAAGATCGCCCTCTTCTGTAGCGTCCCGGAAGACGCCGTCATCACCGCGAAGGACGTGGACGACATCTACGAAGTGCCGTTGATTCTTGGGGGCGAGGGGTTGGATTCCCAAATTCTGCGCTGCTTGAACCTGAAGACCGGCGAGCGCAACCTCCAGCCGTGGATCGACCTTGTGGACCGCATCCGCCATCCGCAGGATGAGGTAACCATCGGTATCGTGGGAAAGTACGTGGGCTACGAGGACTCTTACAAGAGCTTGAACGAAGCCCTGGTCCACGGCAGCATTGCCCACCACTTGAAGCTCAACAAGGTGTGGGTTGACGCGGAGGGACTGGAGGGTGAGAACTGGGAAGACCCACTGCAGGAGCTGGACGGCATCCTGGTCCCGGGAGGTTTTGGCAAGCGCGGAATTCTGGGCATGTTGAAGGGCATCCAATTCGCTCGCCAACGCAAGGTGCCCTACTTCGGCATTTGCCTCGGCATGCAGTGCGCGGTAATAGAATACGCGCGTAATGTCTGCGGCTTGACCGGCGCGGATAGTTCGGAGTTTGACCCTTCCACGCCGCATCGGGTCATCTACAAACTTCGGGAATTGCGGGGAATTGATGAGCTGGGGGGAACCATGCGCTTGGGAGCCTGGGCCGCCCGGCTCAAGCCCGGTTCTTTTGCTCATCAGGCCTACGGTCAGCTCGAGATTTCCGAGCGCCACCGCCATCGCTACGAATTCAACCGCGATTATGAGGAAATCCTTGTTACCCAGGGGTTGGACCTGGCGGGTCTGACCCCGGACGGCACCTACGTGGAAATCGTTGAAATCCGCGACCACCCCTGGTTCCTGGGTTGCCAGTTTCATCCCGAATTCAAGTCGCGTCCCCTCGAGCCTCACCCGCTATTCAAAGCATTCATCGGCGCGGCCTATCAATATCGCCGAACGAGGTTGGCCACATTCGCAAGCTCCTTTGTAGAGGAAGGGGCTAAGGTGACCGCCTCCGAAGCGGTTGCGCATGGCGAAGTTTTAGCTCAGGAGTAAGTGAACAATGGGTCACGTGGTTCCTGTTGGGAGGCTGAGGCTTGGAACTGGCCACCCACTCTTAGTGATTGCCGGGCCCTGCGTCATCGAGAACGAGCGACATGCGATGATGATGGCCGAGCGGCTGGCCACCATTGCGCAGGATCTCCGGATTCCCTATATCTTCAAGGCTTCCTTCGACAAGGCCAACCGCACCTCGCTGGATTCCTATCGCGGCCCGGGGTTGGAGCGTGGGCTTCAGATTCTGGCGCGCGTCAAGAGAGAGTTCAGCATACCCGTTCTGACTGACGTACACGAAGCAACGCAGGTTAACCGGGTGGCAGAGGTCTGCGATGTCATCCAAATTCCGGCGTTCCTTTGTCGTCAGACCGATCTGCTTCTCGAAGCGGGGCGGTCTGGCGCCGTAGTGAATATCAAAAAGGGGCAGTTCCTCTCGCCCTGGGATATCCGCCATGCCATTGAAAAGGTCAAGAGGACGAGGAACCACCGAATCCTGGTGACCGAGCGAGGGAGCACGTTCGGTTATAACAACCTGGTTGTGGACATTCGGGGGCTTGCCGTCATGAAGGGTTTCGGATTCCCGGTCATCCTGGACGTAACCCACGCCTTGCAATTGCCCGGTGGTGAAGGCCGCGAGAGCGGTGGGCAACCGCAATTCATCAGCACCCTGGCACGGGCGGGAGTGGCGGCGGGAGTAGATGGCCTTTTCATGGAAGTCCATAACCGCCCCAAGCTGGCCCTGTCGGACGGCGCCAACGCACTGGCCCTGCGGCGGTTCAAACATCTGGCCATGAACCTCCGGGATCTGGGTAAGTTTGTGCGAAACTTGAAAGCGGACTCCGCGAACGATTAGATTCTTGCGGCTGGAGCGCGCTTTCTCCCCGACTTTGACAGGGCCCTGCCGTTTACCTTACTCGACTTGACAAGCCTTCGCCCCCTCCCGTAGCATAGCCTTTCAAGTTTCGCCTATTGATTCTGGAACGCGAATTCTCGAAGAGCCTTACCGGAAAACAAGAGAATCGGCGGGACCTAGAGGAGCG
>JBAVYG010000642.1:0-4149 GCA_049698675.1 Terriglobia bacterium | reverse complement strand
GTTCAACATATCGCAACGGAAAAGATGGCGCAGTTGGAAGGCCGCAGCGTAAAGGCTCAGCTCCGCGACCTTGAGCGCAGGAAGATTCTCTGGCTAACCGACCCCGAGGACAACCGCCGAAAGTTGTGGCCGGTTTCGGAGATGAGCCCCACAGCCTATCAGGCATGGATGAACGCCGAGACTTGCACCGCGCTTCAGAATATCAACGGGCAGCCGGACGGAACAATCGCACCCGGTGCGGTAGTGGCGACTTCGGCCCTGGGTCAAGGGCTTTTGCCTTTCGCATTGCCTTCGCAGAAGGAACGTACCCTGGTCGAAGCGGTTCCGCCTGCCATCCCGGAGCGTTTCCGGGCCTATATCGAGCGGTGGGCTTCGATCTTGGGCGATTGCACAAACGGCACATGGAAGAGGAGTCTTGGCCAGTGCTTAGCGGGAATACCTATTCAGAGCCGTGGAGATTTCATCCGCGCCACTGCGAAACTTCAGAGCATCGGGGTTTCCACTATTCACCAAAAGCTAAACCTGTTGAATGAGGTTAACCACAACCCTGATATTCCAGCCAGGCAAAAGATGGCGGAATTTTGGAGCCGCATTCTTCCGAAAAACCGGCCTGGCCGCGCCGGGCATTCATTCTTTAGCGACCCTGAGAATGCATGGATGCGGGAAAAACTGCTGAGTTTTTACCTCACGGAAGCCAAGCACTCCGTGAGAGACGCGTACCGGCTTTTGCTCGTGGAAATCGACGCCAAACAGAAGGCATGGGGCGCCGCGAAAATCTACCAAAGGCCCACGCTTCACCAGTGCCGGACGGTCCTTAAAGATGTGGACTCTCCGACCTTCATATTTGCCCGCGAAGGCGAAGAGGCTTATCGGAATTGCTGTGAAATGAGCCTATCGCGCAATCCTGACAGCCTGCGGGCCGATGATCTGTGGGTGACAGACCAGCGGGTGTCAAACGTGATCTTGCAGGATGCTGGCCACCAGCTTGGGCGAATCTGGAAAGTTAATGATCTTGACGTGGCTTCTTTCCGGTGGCTCGGCTGCGCCTTCGGCCCGGTCCTCGATTCCGACATGGTGATGACAGCGCACACGCGAGCGATTGCCAAGGACGGCCATCTGCCCGGAGCGATTCACCACGACCAGGGGTTGGAATTCAAGTGTACGGCGTTCAATGGGAGCTTTCGCGCCATTTCCCGGCAGGCGCTCTATCGTGAGGCAACGGGGCTTTGGGAACGCTTGGGAGTGACGCCAGTGGGAGCCATCGGCGGCAACCCCCAAAGTAAAACCATTGAGCGCTGGCACGCCGAAGTAGACAAGTTCGATAAGCGCTTTCTCACTTGGTGCGGCGGCAACACCGATGAGCGCCCTGAAGAGCTTAGTGCCATCATCGAACAACACAAAGCTTACTGCTTCCGCGGGGAAGGGAAAAACCCCGGAATTCCGACCATCGAGGAGTACATCGTCAACTTTGTCGATTGGTGCGAAAAGGAATGGAACGCCAGGCATCACGGTAAGGGTAAATATTTGCGCGGGATGACTCCCGACCAAGCCTACTACGCTAAGCGGAGGCCGGAAGGCTTCCGTTTGATCTCCCTAGAAGAGCTTGAAGAAAAAAGCGCTGAACACCGCACGGTTACTGTGCGCCGTGGCGGTCAAGTCAACCTGACTTTCTGGGGTGTCCAGATTGAGTATATCGCCCCCGAGCTTTTCCAGTTTGCGGGTGCGCAACCCCCCGTAGAAGTCGAGGTCATTACCAGTCGGTGCGATCTTAGCGCGGTTACGGTTTTATATCCGGTTCCTGGCGGCCAAGAATCCTGTATCGCGGGAATCAAAAGCCAAATGGACTGGCTGCCGAAGGGCGAAGAGGCCCGCGAGAAGTTGCGCGCTGCCATGCGCGCAAGGAATCACGCAAGGCGCGCTGTGAAAGAAGGCATCAAAGCCCACCAGCAGTTAGCCGATGCTGAAAACCCTATTGCTTTGCTGGAAATTCAGCAGGGATTGCCGCCTAACGAGAAGCTGGCCGGGCAGAAGACCTTCGGAACGCCAACATTGCAACCGCCGCCCCTTGGCCATCCCGAAATCGGCAGCGTTGAGTGGATGGCCACCCACCGCAGCCGGACAGCAAGCGCAGTGGCTTCGAGGTTCATGGAAGAGGAGCAGTGACCGTCCAACTCACTCGCGAACAAGTGCGCAAAGACCTGCGGGTTTACATGAACAGAACCGGCATGGACTTGCACCAGATTGCCGACGAAACAGGCTTCACCCACCGCACGCTGATTCAGTTTGTGAGCGAGGCTCAATACGGCACGGGCGATGGAAGCCTGACCGCAGCGGCGCTCAAAAGCTTCATGGACGTTCATCCGTGGGAGCCGCCCGATCTGCCCGGCCATCTCTACGAGACGGCGGCAACGCGGGAGATGGATGAATTGCTCGCCTACTGCCGCAAGGGCCGATGGGGAACACTTTACGGCCCGGCAGGCAGCCAGAAAAGTTTTTGGGGCGAGTATCGCGCGGCGGAGGCGGCGCGCGGGGCCGAGCCGGGGCTGCTCTGGATTCCCATTGCCGGGCGCACCACGGCTGCCGCTATGCTGCGAAAAATCTCTATGGCGGTTGGCGCCCCCTACGCTCAGGCTTCCGACGCCATCCGGCAGAACATCATCTATACCGTGAAGAAGCGCCGCACCCCGGTGGCTCTGCTGCTCGATGAAATGGATCTGCTCGAAAAAGATATCGATACTCTCGAAACCCTGCGGCGACTCGGCGACCTGCTACGCGGAAAGCTGGGGCTGATTGTGGCGGGGAACGAACAAATCATCTACCTCTTCAAAGAGCGCCAGGGTAGGTATTTCGAGCAGTGGAGGAGCCGAATCGAGCAGCGGGAATTGCGCGTCCTCGGGCCCACGCGCGAGGAAGCGCGTGGAATGGCCATGGCCGAACTCGGCGAGGCCACGGAAGCCCAAGTCAACGGGCTGCTCGATGACTGCACAGTGAAGGCCCCGCTGAGCGGGAAGAAGTATATCAGCGCCCGGCGCCTGTTTTTCGCTATCGAAAACATTCGCGATTTGCGCGAGAAGCGCAGAGCGAATTAAAGCGAGAGGCTACCTTTGTTTTGCTCTGATTTTTGCTCTTGTAAGAATAGAAGTGGGACCGGGAATGGCATTGACCAGCCCCGGCCCCTATCTCCAAAGGAGGAGAATACTCCCATGAAGAATAAACCTAGGTTACCAAAAAAGCGCCTGATTCACCAAGACGTTACCCTACCAAATCCACCACTCAAAACAGATGAACTGATCGATTTCCTTGAGCGGTCCCACAACGAGAATGTGAAACTGGTGAGTGACACCGTTCATGAATTGCTCCCGGTCCTTTTGTTTGTCCAACAGGCGATAGACCAGGACGATTCTTTAGAGAGTCTGATCGTGCGCCTGAAAGACCGCAACGTTAACTACTGCACTCCAGATAATGCGGTGGCAGAGATCCTTAGATTGTTTTCTGCGCACTTTTACGAAGCTTGGAATCAAATCGATGAAGCGGACCTTACGGTTCACTCCGCACTGAAGAGGTACAGGGAAATTCACCCGAAGGTTGCCTCGGCCTGATCTGCAAACTTGGGGCGGGATCGGCCCGCCTCCTTCCGTTGCTCCCTTCACACATTGTCAGGATGCTCTTTTCACGCGTTATCAGGATGCTCTTTTCACGCGCCGTCACGATGCTCTTTTCGGGTGCTGTTTTGGCGTCCATTTCCGGGGTGCTCTTTTCACGCGTTGTCAGGGTACTCTTTTCAGGCACCGTCACGATGCTCTTTTCGCGTGCTGTTTTGGCGTGCATTTCCAGGGATCACTAAAATTGTGTCGCCGAATTGTCGCCGATTTTTTCGCCAAATTCTAGCCTGTCGCCGAATTATCTCCTTGATAGTCAAGCGCTTAGCTTGGAAATTGGGGGTTGTCGCCGATTCCATCCAAAATTCCTTGCGCTTGCGCCTGTAAGTCATTGATTCCACGTAAACCCTCAGCCTAAATTCGGCGACAATTCACAGCTTTTCGTTTTCGTCCGGCGAACCCAGGTGGCGCGTCGGCATACGGTCTGCCAGTCGCCCTCTGGCAAGATGGGGGAGTAAGGGATTAGGGGGTGAAGATGTTTCCCTCTTCA
>JBAVYG010000641.1:0-7003 GCA_049698675.1 Terriglobia bacterium | reverse complement strand
CCAAAGCGATAAATCCAAACCCTCCCTTCACCACCCCTTTATCCCTGCGACTCTTCCCGCGGTGCCCTCCCGCCTCTTGCCCTGCTCGCCTCTCATGGCTCTTTCATAGAACTTTTGACAGAACCTCCCGCTTTGAGCCAGCGGGCGAACCGCTCAATCGCCCCTGCCCCTTCTCTAGCGTACCGCTCTTCGATGGCATGCACTACCGCGCTGCCTACCACTGCGGCATCCGCAACCGACTGCACCTCGCGCACTTGGGCAGGATTGGAAATGCCGAAACCCACCGCCAGGGGCAGCAAAGTGTGCTGCCGAGCCCGCTCCACCAGCGGCCGGACGCTCGAAGAAATCTCGCCGCGCTCGCCCGTCACGCCAGTGCGGGAAACCAAATAAAGAAAACCTGTGGAAAGCTTCGACGCCTGCTCGAGCCGAGCGTCCGTTGAGGTGGGCGAGGCCAGGAAAACTGTATCCAGGTTCCGCGCGCGCAGCACGCTCACGTAAGGCGACGCCTCTTCAGGGCTAAGGTCCACCGCCAGTGCCCCGTCCACACCGGCCTGCGCAGCATCTCGCGCAAATCTCTCCAGCCCGTACTGCAAGATAGGATTGTAGTAGCTGAATAGAATGATGGGCGCTTGCACGGATTCGCGCCAGCGTGGAAACCGCTCCAGGATTCGCCGCAGCGTCGTCCCGGCCTTCAGCGCGCGCTCGGAAGCCCGCTGGATCACGGGGCCATCGGCGAGCGGGTCGGAAAAGGGAACACCCAGCTCAATCACGTCCACACCCGCACGGTCCAAGGCGGTGAGCAGGTCAACTGTGGCCTCGAGCGTGGGGTCGCCGGCCGTGAAGTACACGACCAGCCCTTTCGCCTGCCGCTCGCGCAGCTCGCGAAACCGACTCGCGATTCGAGTTGGCGAAACTATTGGCATCGAATGCAGTGACGAGTGAAAAGCGACGGGGCGTACAAGCCCTCAGCTATCCCGCCGCAGCGGGTCAGCTTTCAGCAGCCAAACCAGTTGCTCAAGACTGACCAGTGACGGCTCTCTCGTCAATGGTCACACATCACTCGTAACTGTCCTCACAAGATTCCCGCTGACTGAAAAATTCCCAGGTCCTTATCGCCGCGCCCGGAAAGGTTGACGATGACCACCTCCTCGCGGCTCATCTTCGGCGCGCGCTTCATGACCTCCGCCAGCGCATGAGCGGATTCCAGCGCCGGAATAATGCCTTCCTTGACCGAAAGAAGTCGAGCGGCCTCGAGCGCTTCCTCATCACTCACCTGGGTGTATTCCACGCGGCCCTGCTGGTAGAGCGCGGCGTGTTCCGGGCCAACGGCAGCGTAATCGAGACCCGCAGAAACCGAGTGCGTATTCGAAATCAGTCCATCCTCAGTCTGGAGCACGTAGGTGTAAGTACCGTGAAGGACTCCCGGCCTCCCGCCGGCAAACCGCGCCGCGTGCTCACCGAGACTGGGCCCACGGCCGCCGGCCTCCACTCCCACCATCTTCACCTCGCGGTCCGGAATGAAGTCGTAGAATAGGCCGATGGAGTTGCTGCCGCCGCCCACGCAGGCGAAAAGCGCGTCCGGCAGTCTGCCGATTTCCGCCAGCATCTGGCTGCGAGCTTCCTGCCCGATCACCCGCTGAAACTCGCGCACCATGAGCGGGTAAGGATGCGGCCCCAGCACCGAGCCCAGCAGGTAATGGGTGTTTTGGACGTTGGTCACCCAGTCGCGCATGGCTTCGTTGATGGCATCCTTGAGCGTCTTGCTGCCGGAGGAAACGCCAACCACGCTCGCACCCAGCAGGCGCATGCGGAAGACATTGGGAGCTTGCCGCGCCATGTCCTCGTCGCCCATGTAGACGACGCATTCAAGGCCCAAGAGTGCCGCCACGGCGGCTGTGGCCACGCCGTGCTGCCCCGCGCCGGTTTCCGCAACCACTCGCGTCTTGCCCATTCTCCTGGCGAGCAAGCCTTGACCGAGGCAGTTATTGATCTTGTGGGCGCCCGTGTGCAGCAGGTCTTCACGCTTCAGGTAAATCTGTGCTGCGCCCAGATGTTCAGTCAGCCGCCGGGCGTGAAAGAGCGGCGTCGGCCTTCCCGCAAAATACTTTAAAAGGTGAGCAAGCTCAGCCTGGAACTTCGGATCGCTGCGCGTAGCCTGATACGCCTGTTCGAGCTCCTCTACGGGGTGCATGAGCGTTTCAGGCACATAGCGCCCGCCGAATTCCCCGAAGCGCCCGCGCGCATCCGGCCATAAATGCCGCCGCGAGGGCGGCGCTACTGCGTGGGACTGTCGCTGTTCCAATTCCATCGATTTCGAACCGGTCATCACCCGTTAATCCAGGTCTACCGCCAGCAATCTGCCCCGACCTGCCGGGGTCTTGCCGGCGCCAAACAATGCCGCCCAACCCCGCGATGAGGCGGGGCAGGTGGCGCTACCATCACTGCTTATCCGCCTCCGCCACCGCGGTAAAGAAAGCCCGCAGCTTGGCGGCGTCCTTGATTCCCGGAGCCGACTCCACGCCGCTTGCCACGTCGACAGCGAAAGGGCGGACCTCTCGAACAGCCCGGGCAACGTTCTCAGGGGTCAGCCCGCCGGCCAGGATGATCTGCCCATATTGCTTTGCTTCCCGCGCGGTACTCCAGTCGAATGTTCTTCCCGTGCCGCCGAGCCGGTCTGGATCAAAGGCATCGAGCAAGTAGGCGCTCGCTTTGATTTTGCGGAGCTCCTCCGGTTTGAAACCTCCGCCGACCGCCACCGCAACCACCAGCGTGAAAACGGCAAGCAATTCATCCAGAGCCGGAAACCCGGGGCCGTGCACCTGGACGGTTGTTGCGCCTGCCTCTCGCGCCCGTGAAATCACCTGCCCGGCATCCGTTTCATTCGCAAAGACGCCCACGGCGGCGACAAAGGGCGGCAATCGCCGGATGATCGCTCGCGCCGCTGCCGGCTCAATGTACCTGGGGGAAAGCGGGTAAAAGTTGAATCCGAGTGCTGCCGCTCCCAGATCGGCCGCCCGTTGCGCATCCTCCAGTCGCGTGAGCCCGCAGATTTTGATGCGCGTCGGCATGCTTCACGTCCGCAACGCAGAGTGCGCCTTCATCCCTTCCAGCATTTCCCCCAATGCCGCTCCAGGATCAGCCGCCGTCATGAATCTCTCTCCGATGAGGGCGGCCTGGTAGCCTGCTTCAGCAAGGTTGCGCAAATCTTGCGAGGTTTTGATTCCGCTCTCGCTTACCGCAATACTCCCCGCTGGAATTCCGGGGCGCAAGCGAAGCGAAGTTTCCAAATCCACCTCGAGTGTTTTGAGGTCGCGATTGTTAACGCCGATGATTCTGGCGCCGGCCGCAAGAGCGCGCTCGAGTTCGGACTCGTCATGAACCTCTACCAACGGGGCGATTTGCAGGCCATGGCAAAGCTCGACGGACCTTCGCAGGTCTTCATCGGAAAGCGCCGCCACGATGAGCAACAGCGCATCCGCCCCCGCCGCCACAGTTTCGTAGATCTGGTAATCCTCGAGGATGAAGTCCTTTCGCAACACCGGCAAACGGACGGCAGCGCGAACCGTTTCCAGGTCATCCAGCGAGCCGAGGAAGTAGCGCTCTTCGGTCAAGACGGAAAGAGCTGAGGCGCCTGCGGCTTCGTAGCTTTGGGCGATTGCGTCAGGCCGGTATTGCTGCCGGAGTATTCCCCGCGAAGGTGAGGCGCGCTTCAGTTCCGCGATAAGTCGCAGAGGCCCGCCCGAGAGAGCGGCGGCAAAATCGCGCCTCTCCGCCCTTGCGCTGGCAGCGTGCTTCAGGGTTTCGAGCGGCGTGCGCGCTCGCGCTTCACCGATCTGCTGCCGACGCGCAGCGACGATTTCACCCAGGCAGGTTCCCGATAGATTCATCAACAGCAGAGCCCGTCCCCTCGAATTCCTTCGCCCCCAAAGGATTAATCAGTAACTCTAAACTCCAATTTAGAGCAAAGTCAAGGATAGGACGGCATGCAGCCTTCAGCGGGCAGCCCTCGCTTTCAGTTACCACATTGGGGTTTTCTCGCTGATGGCTGAAGGCTGAGGGCTGAAGGCTTCACTCCGGACTTCTGATCCTCACCCGTCCCTGCTCCTTTTAGTACTGGTGCACGTTGATCACGGAGTCCCCGTCGAAGGTAACAAAGAGCACGTGAGGGGGCAACCCGTAGATCCAATCCTCCTGTTCGACGCCTTCGCGCACTTCGCGCACCCTGCGGTCGGGCGGACCCTTGGAGGAAAGGACAGCGTCGCGGTTCATGCCGACGATCACCTGGTGATTCTTGATGGCTTCTTTGAACTGGGGAGGGACCTCCGGCGAATAGAGGACGGTAGGCGAGTGGCGGCTGAAATCGAGCACATTTCCTAAAGCCTGCTTTACCTGATCGGCGCTCAGTTGGGGAACCTTGCCGGGAAACACCAGCGTGACCCACGAGCCATAGGCCAGCACAGGCGGTTGCTGGGCAATGGGAGTGGTCGCCCCTCCCATCCCTATCTCGATGTGCTGGTACCACTTGCTGGACTTTTTCCCGCCTCCGTTAATCTCAAACACAATCTCCTTGGGCTTGAAGGTGATCTTGCTGATTTCCACCGGCATGCCGGCCTTGATCGCCATGCCATTAGCACTGAGCTGGGAATCAGCGTCAGCCTTGTCCAGCTTGCCTTGGGGGTCCACGCGCACCCCCTTCTTACCTCGCGGCAAGGGCACTTTGCTTACCCCAACTTCTCGCAGCAGCCCACGGATAACCTGAATGTGAGTGTCGATTTGGGATTGCTCCTTGGGGAAAACGGCGGACGGTAGCGCGAACGTGAGGCAGAGCCCTGCAAGGCAGCGAAGCCAGAACCCCACCGCGCCTTCCCCCGTTATCCAGGAGTACAAGCCGCGCATTTAAGTCGGTCCATCCTCCCTAGGATCGGGTCCCGGGGACACAGGAATGGCCGCGTTGGTGACCGCATCCTGGGAGGGACCGAGGACCAGTTCCCTCATTCTCTCACTCATTCGGATGCGTGCGGTAAGAAAGTAGATTCCCGCGCCCACTACTACGATGGTAGAGAGTAGCCCCCCCTCCGGCCCGTATTCGGAGCCGGTCAACCAAGCGGCGCCATGAACCTGGACTTTGAGCAAGGAAGAGGGAAACGTGTAGCCGCTCACCGGCAGTCCAAAGACGAAACCCTGTACGTAGTTCCAGGTGAAGTGCATTCCCACGGGCATCCACAGCGAACGCGTACGAAGATAGGCGATGGAGAGAGGAATGCCTACCAGCATGGTATTGAGGGTCGAAATCCAGGTGTGATGAGAATTTCCGAGATGCGCCAAGCCGAAGAACGCCGAACTCACGGCGACGGCTCCGGGCGGCCCCAGGGACTCCACAAGTTTCTGGAAGGGATAGCCTCGAAAAACCAGCTCCTCGTTCGTGGCGGTGATTAACAAAATCAGGAACAAACAGCTTCCGTAGGCAAGCTCAGCCCTTGCCGGAAGCGTGTTACGGGCAAAGCGTGCCAAACCCAGCAACGCTTCGCCTCCCCCCAACGAGACCATCATGATCCCGCCGATTCCCAGGCCCATGCACAATTCTTTCACCCAGCGAGGATGAAATGCCAAGCCAACCACACCGAGCGGCTTATGCTCGAAGAGCCGAGTCATTACCTTGAAAGAGCCCAGGAGGGCCAAGAGTTCGAAAAGAAAGGAGAACCCGTACCACACGTCGGCTCGCGGGATGAGATCCCGAACCTCTCCTGCCAGGAGATGAGCAAGCGAATAAGCGAGGAAGACCAGCACGACGGACAAGAAGAACCGCCAAATGGGCCGGAGGTTCCCATCCAGAAGGAAGAAGTCTTCTAACGTCATGGCAGGTTTATCTCCGGGTTTTCCCGAGTTGGGCCGGGCTGGTCCGCCCAGACTTCCAGGCCGGTGCGCGAGACGGCGAAGTTGATGATCTGCCCTCCCATCTGAGTCAGGGCCTCCTCGACGGTGGGCTTGGTTCCGGGCTCGACCATGAAGACCACGCAGCCTCCGCCCCCCGCCCCACAGACTTTGGCGGCGACCGTTCCTTGTTTTCGCGTTTGCTCTATCATGCTGTCGATGGTAGGCGTGGAAATGCCTTTGAAATTCTGTTTGCGGTTTTCCCACTCCAAAGCCAGCAACTCCGCCACATCTTTCCAGTCTCCTGTCAGGAGGGCTTCCCGCATCTGGCTGGCAATGGTCGTAATCTTGTCGAAATTGCGACGCACTTGCTCCTCGCCGTCAATGTGCGACTTCATCACTTCCCAGTTGTTGATGGCTGAATCTCGAGGCTGGCCCGTGTAACAAAGGACAAAGCGCTTTTCCAGGTCGGAAACAAAAACCGGAAGCTTTTCGCGCTTCACGCCGTCGCGCTGCAAGTGGACCACGTTCGCCCCACCGTAAAGCGCCGGGAAATAGTCCTGCCAGCCGGTGGGAACCCGGATTACGATAGCCTCCACATTCTTCGCGATTTCGAGGATTTGAGTGCGGGTGACCCGCTTGCCGGTGACGCGCGCCAGGCCTCCGCAGAGCGCGATGTTAAGGGCCGAGGAACCGCCCAGGCCAGCGCCCGCCGGAACCTGCGAACTGGTCTCAATGTTTAACCCCCGGTGCGGCTCGAAAAAAACTACCAACTCTCGAACCAAAGGTAGCCGGGACTTGCTGCGCGCCAGATCAGCAAGGTCTTCGAAAGTCTCCCGAATTTCACGGTCCTGGGAAGCCAGAACGATATGCCGGTCCGGCCGCGTCTCAATCACGCAGGAGGCGTAACAGCGGATGGCGATGTTAACCGTCTGGGCCCCCGGATGAAAAAGGTAGAGCGGCCAGATGTCAACTGTGCCGCCCGCCAGATCTACTCTTGCCGGCGCTCGGGCTTCTACTCGCATGGGAACCTCGTTCGCAATCAGTCGTCAGTACTCAGTCGTCAGTCGTCAGTTGAAAAAGCGCGCCCACTTACCACGCACCACCAACCAATGTCCAAGCTGTCATTCCG
>JBAVYG010000640.1:0-3404 GCA_049698675.1 Terriglobia bacterium | reverse complement strand
CCTTTATCCCTGCGACTCTTCCCGCGGTGCCCTCCCGCCTCTTGCCCTGCTCGCCTCTCATGGCTCTTTCATAGAACTTTTGACAGAACCGGAGCGTCATTGGCTTTTCTCGACGACATAGATTAATAATGTCGGGAAATTAGTGACGAGCCCCAACGAATGTTACCTCTCGATAGAAAAGTTATTGGTGGCCAGACATGGATTCCTTTTATGGCCACGATAAGCGGGGCAAGCGGACCGCCAAAGTAATGGCTTTTTGAGGGAGTCGACTAATGCGTCTAACGTATTGAAATAACTTGAGAAAGCGGTCGAGGCCCTAATACCGTCGCCTCTCGGAGACTCCGAAATCACATAGATTATATTAAATCATCCAATTCTTAGTATCAGTCAGCCGGGGGAGTGACACGACCGCCGGTTGGATTGCACGCGACCATAAACCCGGCATTGCTCCCAGGTTGCGCGCAGACATAGCGTCGTGGCAGGTTGGTAACCTCATGGACAGGCCAATCTAGTTGCTAACAGGTTCTCACTGCTTTCCGGTGACTATTCCCCGGACACCGTGGGCGGCCGCCCGGTGCGTTCCTTGCGTTAATGACAGTGCTGCATGAACTGCTGAAGGTTCGATCAAGACAGTTTCTAAAGCCGCCGTGCGACGCATTGTTGGGCGACGGCGAGCGCCGAGCGGACGGCGCCGAAGGTCTGGGCTTTATCTTCCAGGGCGCTCAGTTTGATAGGCGGGGTATTCTCTTTCTGGACGTGCTGAACAACTTTCCCTACGGTAGAAAGCATGAACTCTGGCACGCCCTTCACGATCCCTCCTCCGAGTACAATCAAGTCAGGATCGAGAATGGCAACGACATTCGATATACCGACACCCAGCATGGTAAAAACCCTCTCCAAAACTGAGCGGGCGTTGGGATCGCCCTGGCGGAAAGCCTCAAAAACGAAGTAAGCGTCACGTTCCGTGGCGAGGTCGGAAGCTCCGGAACTTGCTGGAGGCTGGAGAGCCTTTCGGCCCTCGGCGGCAATCCCCATGCCAGATACAGAGCTTTCAAAGTGGCCCGAATCTCCGAAGTCCTCGGCCCAGCGGGGCCAATCGATGTTCATACGGTAAACTTCACCGGCAGAACCCGTGCGGCCGCGATAAAGCTTGCCGCTCACAAACACTCCGGCCCCGGTTCCGGTCCCAATGGCGATGAACACGAAATTGTCGACATCCTGAGCAACCCCACGCCAATGTTCGCCGATGGCCGCCATGTTGGCATCGTTCTCCAGGAAAATGGGCACGCGCAATTTCTCTTCGAGCTCGCGTGCCAGATGGATGTTCTTCCATCCCGGCAGGTTATTGGCAAAAGCCACTACGCCGCGCTCTGCGTCCACCGGACTCGGGACGCCAATGGCGACCCCCCGGAGTCGTCCGCCGGCCTTTGCGGCCAGAGAGCGCGCGCCCTCGACGACCTGGCCAATCAACTTGCGGGGGCCATCCTCGGGCCGAATCCTTTTATTGGACTCCTGCAGGATCTCCCCTCTGAAATCCGCCAGGGCGAAGTGGAGGTGGCTGGCGCCCAGGTCGATCCCTACTACCTGGCCGAAGCCGGGGTTGATCCCGACCTTCGCGCGTCCTTCGCTGAGAACCAGGAGCCCTTTCGTGACCAGCGACCGGAGCTTGCCCAGCAGCGACTGCGGTTGAATGCCAAGTTGGCGGGCGAGCCGGCTGACTGAAACCGTCTCGTAGCTTGTGATTTCCTGAAAAACTCGCTGCACAGCGCTTTCTGGTTTGACCATTACGAACTCTCCCATTCCGAATGTCCTCCCGCCTTGCATTTTTGGCAGCACGGGCAGCCTGCCCCGACCTGTCGAGGTCGAGCCCCTGAATGACCAAGCGACGACATGGGCGGGACGCCCATGATACACCAGGGGTGCAGTCAGGGGGGGAGGTTTTCCGACGATGCCCGCTTGAAGGCGGCCTCTACTCTACGAAGGGCTCTTGGCGAGGATCAAATCGGAATACGATTCCGCGACGATATCCTTTGCGGAGATGCCAAACACCTTTTGAAACTGGCGCGCCTGGGACCGTATCCTTTTCACGTCACCCACGCGTGAAATGGCTTCAACCTCGAGGAACTTGCCCAACCGGCGGACGCGGTCCAGGTGAATCTTCACATTCTTGACGAAGTAAATCTCGCGGCGCTTGTCCACCACGGCCAGTGTCCCGAGGGAGCGCGCAAGGATCGCCCGTAGGGAGTTCCGCCGCGGTAGAAGCATCATTTCAACCGCGGCCTGGCGGCGTTAGCCCCGAAGTACTTGCTGGGCAGCACCCCGCCCGCCAGCTCATTCTTCACCACATCGTGCACCGCTTCGATCATCCCCCCCTTCTCCTGGTGCCACTCAATCAATCGCCCTCCTTCCAGTCCCAAATATTGCTCACCAGCGCAAAATGCCGGGTGGCAGGACCGCCCTCAAACAAACCGCCCTGCCGCTTGCGAATCCGAATCCCCATCCCGCTAGGTGGGACAAAGGTCCCGTCTGTTTGTGTTCCGACTTCTCCCCCAGTACAAACGGCATCTCGGCACATTCCCGAATCTCCTCCGGGTGCGGCTCCCCATACGGCTTCCAGGCTTCCTCCGGCACCCCCAGGATCGCCCCGTGGAGCGCCTCGCTCATTCGTGCGCTGATCCCATAGAGCGGGATGAATCCCTGGGGACCATCCGCCCGCTTTTCGTCCCGCAGCCAGTTCACCAGCCCACTTTCGTGGCACGCTGAATCCCCTCGGTAGTAGTACGTTTTTACCGTCCCGGGCAGCGCTGCGAACCCCGCCTTCGCCATCCCGCCCTTATAGGTACTTTCCGAGCGCCGAAGGCGCTCGGACCCTCATCAATGGGAGAGACCCTTTGCGAGACGTTGGACAACTCACCCAGGAAGGCTTAGAAGTGGAAGTGCGAGACACGCCCCACCCCGCTACGAATATCCCGCCCGATCGTTCGACGATCGCCCGCAGACTTTCGAGCGGGGCAGGGCGCTCGGAGCGACAACGCACACTCAGCGAAGATTTTGTTTCTCCAGCGCTCCACTTTCCGGCGCTACGGTTCGCGGTCATGGGCGCTAACTGCTGGCTTGAGGCGTGTCAGCCATAAACTCGGCGTTGGCCAGCATCATGGGGAGAGGCGTTCCGTGGAAGGGCAGGCACTACCGAGCGCTAGTTAGATAGTTACCCTCGCCTGAAATGGAAGTCAGAGCTACCAAGTAAGCGCACTGTCGAGACGCCCGTGCTACGCCCGCCGGGCGTGATTCAGACTGTCCGGGTCACAATGTTGAGTTCCCGTGGCTTGTCGGGATCCAACCCCTTCACCTCGGCGAGCAGGGCTGCGAAAATCTGCCCCGGCACGATGTAGGGAATAGGCGTG
>JBAVYG010000639.1:0-16034 GCA_049698675.1 Terriglobia bacterium | reverse complement strand
GAACCAGCCTGGTCGAGTGCGTGCTGAAGCGAGAACCGCCCGGGGCCACCGCAGCTCGAGCCATCTTGTTGAGCTACGGCAGGCTGGCTTCCTTGCGGGAGAGCTTCGCGCACGAAATGAATACCATGCGCAAGGACCTTGCCGACGCGGACGCGGTTTACGATCGTCTGCGCAAGGTGGACGTGACCCCGTGGTGCCCTGCGGAAGTGGCCGATCAACCGGTGATCCGAGAGTTTCTGCGCTCGCTTTATCTCAGCGGCAACGGCGCCGCCATCTTTGGCAACTCCTTTGTGGAGTGGGCGGCCTCCGAAGCGCTCCGCCGCGCCCGGCCTTCCCTCCTCGTTGCCCAGTTTGGAGTTCGCAACAAGCCTAAGCCCTTTACCAGCGTCGTGCTGTTTGAGAACCCGGACAGGCTCAATCCCCTCCCTGCGGTCGAGGACTTGCCGGGCAGTGCCGTAGACGCCGAGATGCTAGCGTTGTATGTTTGGCTGGCCGCTCTCCGTTGCACTGAATACCAGAATTCGACGGTCTGCGCCTGTCTGGCTGAGAGCCTTTCCGAGGCTTACATTGTCGCCCCACCGGAGTTGGCCCTCGGGCATGAAAACGCGCCCGTCACGCTCGACCAGTTCGCCTCCGCACTGCGCGCGTGGATAGCCTGACATTGCTGATATGTGATTGGTGAATTGCGATTGAAGCTGGAGGATAGAAACTGGAAAATGGAAACTGGAAAACGGGGACTAGTTTCCATTTTCTATTTTCCAGTTTCCGTTTTCTGCTCTTCCTTCATCGAAGAGACAAATTGCTGGATCTCCGACCGCTGTTTGTCAACCTCCGCCAAATGCTGCTCGTAGAGTTGCTTGTGAAGTTGGAATTCCTTCTCCGCCAAGTCCTTCTTCCCCAAGTGAGCATAAGCCTGCCCTAACCGGAAGTGGGCGTCATAAAGATTCGGGGAGAGCCTGAGCGCCTCCTGATACTCTGGCACAGCCTCGGCGTATCTGCGACGCTGGGAGTACAGATTCCCGAACTGAAGATGGGCGTCGGCCAGTGAGGGGTCAAGGGCAATGGCCTTCTTTAGCAGCGCCTCAACATGATCGCGGTACGCCGGGGAAGTCTCCGTCCGCCGGCCCTTCCAAAGGCTGGTGCCGTAATAGAGGATGGCTTGCGCATCACGAGGCCGGAGCTCCGCAAAGCGGCGGAAACGCTCAACCACCTCATCTGCCTGGCTTGGGGCCAGGTCATAGGTTCTGCTCAAGAAATAGTAAGCGCGCGTGTCGGAGGGGTCCAGGTCGATCCCGCGCACAAGGGACTTCAGGGCGTCGTCGTAACGGCTGTGCAGGTAAAAGGCGAGGCCGAGGCCAAGCGCCATCCGCGCCGAACGGGGATAACGCTTCACCCCTTCCGAGAAAACCACGATGGCCGCGTTGGGGGTTTGATGAGCCAAAAATTCGCTGCCCCAATCAAAGATGTTCGGTTCGCTCGGGTCCATGCGCGCCGCTAACTCGTATTGGCTCGCCGCGTTCGTATAATCTCCGGCCTTCTGTTCAACCTCGGCGAGCAGGTTGTGCAATTCTGCCGTATCTTTCTGCTTCAAGAGCTCCTGAATCTGCTTTTGGGCCTCCGGCAAGCGGCCGACTTCCTCGTACACAACCGCCACGTCGTAACCGTTGTCGTAGGACGAGGGATTCACGTGCTGAGCCTTTTCGAGATAGGGAGGGTGCGCGACATAGAAGTTGGAATTAGGCGGCAACAACCGCCCGACGGCTCTCCTAGTAATCCTCAAAGCCGCCATTGAGATAAGCACAGCGCAGGGCCAGGATGGCGTTGGCTCCCCGTACGGTCCAGAACATTCCCGAACGTTTCAGGCGAGAAGCGACCACGGTTTTGCATCCAGCTTCGATGACGCCCGAGCCCACAAAGAGGTGTTGGCGGCGGAACTTGGGGTAGCGCATGCGCTCGGCGTTCCTTTCGAAATAATCTGCTTCCAATGCCGCCCGAACCGTGCCTGAGGCGTTTCTCAGGCGGGCCATTCACCACCGCCGGGCGTGCCCGAGCCGACGAACGGCTCGGTAGACCAAGACGCGGAGCAATGCATTGCGATCGGTAGAAATACCATGGCTCAGCGCTCCTGGGGGGCTGCATACGAACGGGGCGCGCAGCCTAGTGACGCGAATCTTTGCGGGTCAATGAATCATCATCCCAAATCCAGCGCGAAACAGGATTGGCGGTCCTTTTGTCAGGTAGGGTGTGCGAGCGACGTCGTACCTTTGGTCCAATAGGTTCTCTCCTGCCACGCAATTCTTCATGCCATGCCCTGGAGCAGCGGCCGGTGAAGACCGGCGGCCCGAGCAACTGATCGGTCCGCCCACGGAGGCACCCCATTTCCGAACGGATCCTGCTCTTCGCTTACAACCTCGTGCATTGGTTCAAGAGGCTGTGTCTGCCCAGGGAGTACCGCTATGCCACGCTCGATACCATTCGCCCCGACTTCTTAGTTTTGCCAGCCAAACTCACCAAGCAAGGCAACCGCAACATCTTGGTTCTGCCTTACGATTATCATTACCGGAACCAGTTCAAAGCCGCGTTGAGGAAGATCGAAAAACTCCGGCTCCAGTAAATTCTCTAAATTTGCAGGTAACTCCGCCGAGGCCGTTCAATATTCTCGCGGGTTCGGTGAACAAAAACCCAACTTTCACGCATTATTGAGGATCAATAAGGTAGTGACCTCAGCCCCCCCTCCAAAAAGTCCACACCCCTAAACCAAGTCCGAGGCCGCGCCGCTTCCGCCTATCAATTAGTCGGGGGATCCGAAAAATATGAACGCACCCTTTCGGGCCGCGGTCAGGATGTCCACTTTACCGTCACCGTTGACGTCCGTGGCCACAATCTGGGTTCCCACCCCAGAGTTGTTGTTGATCAAATGCGGAACCCATTCCACCTCTCCTCCCGCCTTGCGGACAAGCTGAAACCAGTACAAGACCGGAGGCCCTTGGCCATCAGGACTGCCGACATTATCTCCATGTGACCACCACCGCTTGCCAGTGATGATATCCTTCAGTCCGTCCCCATCGATGT
Organism: Terriglobia bacterium; assembly: GCA_049698675.1. Classification (GTDB taxonomy): domain Bacteria; phylum Acidobacteriota; class Terriglobia; order UBA7540; family UBA7540; genus CAVROP01. The sequence continues at coordinate 12,962 of JBAVYG010000639.1, read as the reverse complement.
CTGCCAGAGCCAAGGCGTGGAGCTCCGAAAATGCCACGGACTTATCTGTTTCCTCCCATTCCTGGCGATCTGGCGCTGAAGGATTGCCCATGATCATGTGGCGCTTCCACGAGATATTACCTCGCCCGTCCCTCTTCTGCTCGAACCACGCCAATCCCCACCCGTGTGCGGCGAGGCTCGTGATGACATCCGGAAGACCGTCGCCGTTAACGTCATAGACGAACATGTCCGCGCCCTTATCCCACGCGCCTTGATTCTCAGTCCATTCGCCCCCACCGAACGGAGCGGGATGAAACTTCCAAAGGCCCTTGCTGCCGACGGGTGGCTGCTCCCACCAACCACTTGCCTGTACGATGTCCATGCGTCCGTCACCATTGATATCACCAACGCCCATGCCGTGAGGTCCCCAATCCCCAGCCTCCGAGACGGGGTGGATCGACCAGGGTTTGGTAGGATCCGACCGGTCCGGTTTGGCGTAGCAAATCTGGATAGTTTGGGGGCCCACCTGTTGAGACATGATCAGCTCGGGACGTCCATCACCGTCAATGTCCACGAATTGCGTCGTCTCCGCAGCGATGCCGTTCATAACCTTATAGACGTCCCAGTGCCGGTTTTCTCCGCGCGGATTAATGTACAGATAGGCGCCCTCATAGTTGATCTTCAAGACATCCGGCCAGCCGTTCCCGCTGAAGTCGTGCACATAATTTAAAAGGCTGTCAGTATACGGGGGCGTGTTCGGGTTGTACGTCGCGGAGGGATAAATCTCTCGAGCGATCTTAAAGTCAGGACCAAGGTAATAGAAGGGCCCTGCCACCACGTCCTCATACCCGTCGCGGTTCAGGTCGCCTACGGCGATTCCCTCACTGTAGAATAAGTCCGTGAGCGTATGCTTGCGGAAGCGGCTTTCAGTAATTTCGATGGGGAGGGCTGCTCTCTCGGTGAGGTCTTCAATCGAGATATTCTTTATGCGAATCTTCGCGTCAGCGCCACCGGACACTCGAAACCCAATTGGGCCGTAACGGTTTGCTTCAGACAAAGTGGTCCCACCGAAGCCGAATCGTCCTGAACGGAAGCCATTGAACGATTCAACCAATGTGTCGCCCCGGATGTTAAGCTCGACTTCGTTCCAGGTATCGGGTCGCTGCGGGAATTCTGCTGGAGCATCTTCGCCGTGCGCGATTCCGAGTGACTTGCGGTCCATCTCTCGCCCCTGAGCGTCCAACACGATTCGGTATACCGTGCCGACATCCGCGCCGCCAAGAGAAAAATAGATGCCCCTGGTAGTGCTGTTGATCTTTGCAATGCGAAACAGTACTCCACTCTTACAGTTACCAGTGCAACGGAACCAAAACCTCAACATAAAATCCTCATAGCCTTTGTCCCGCACCAGCCACCCACCCTCAACAGAGCCGGCCGAAGCGACAATCTCGCTGCCTTCTAGATGCCAATCCGCCTCTCCCTGAACATGCCACCCGGCGAGGTTGGCGGAATTGAGCAGTCCCCTAGGAGTCAAGCCATTGAACGCAAACTGTTGTGCCGCCTTGGCTGTGAGTTTCTGTACGGAGCACCAAAGGCCCCCCAGAGATATAATTTCAAAGAACTTCCGTCGAGTTGTTTCCATCATATCGCACCCCTGCGTAAGTTCGCTATTGAACGGAATTCAGAAGTTTTTTGTAGCATGGCATGCTACGGCACATCCCCGCAACCTGTCAAGCCCCCCCCCCAGCGATTTCGCAAACCCACGGCGTAGCAGCGACGTTGATGATTGGTCGCTGTTTTGCTGGCTTTGCAGGGTGTCAGCGGTGGGACTCGGAGGGAACGCGAGGTCTAACCGCGTGGGGAAAGAGGGTGTTTGGCGGGAGGGAAAAAAGGGGGACCTAGCGCTCCGGAGGGCGCAGGTGCTCGGATTGGCGGCCGATCTCAGCTGGAGTCCATGCGCGCTGGCAGGAAAAGGTAACCCAGCAGGCGGGCCGTCTCGCTGAAGGTGGGTGGTGCTTGGCGAGCGTGACTGAGGACTTGACGGTAGTAGAACACGGTACTGAGGGTATAAGCCAGAACCCGAACCATGGTTAGCACCACCAGCGCGCAGGTTTGGTGAACGGAGGGCTGCTTGAGATGAGCCTGGGTGGTGAGGGTTTGGAAGGCGTCCGTGTCCACCCGCCAACGGCTGCGACCCAGTTGATGGATAAAGGCGGGAGGGATGGAGCCTAACTCCAGGTTGGTGGCGTAATAATTCGTGCTCTCTTGGCGCACCTCCTCTTTCCTCCGCTTCTTCTTTTTCGGACTTTTCACCGGAGTGAGCGCGATCTGCTGCTTTTTCTGGATGCGGAAGGTCTTGACCACGCGCAAGGAGCGACGCCCTGCCGGCCAGTAGGTTTCCGGAGCGTGCCAGAGTTGGAACTCCTCTTGGGGGGCGGACCAGCTCGTCTGGGGTGCAGCGCCGGTGAGTCGCCGGGCTTCGGCGAGTAGTTCGGGTTGATTTTCCTTGATCGTGATCACCCACTCGAGTTGCAGTTTTTCCATCTCCTGCACAAACCCGCTGCGGAGATAGAGGCCATCGGCAACCAGTACATCGAGGAACCGCCGCCCCAGTTGTCGATCCAACTCCTGCAACAAGGCGAGTCCGCACGCTACCTCGTCTTCCCCCTGCCGCTGAAAGCGGATGCCCAAAGGAACTGGGAACTCGGTGCTCACTAGCACCACCGCCACCAGGCGGTGGTAATACTGGATGTCCTTCCGCATCACCTCGTCGACTTTGTGTTCCACCTCCCGTTGCATACAGGCGTCGCAGCAGCGAAAAAAGGAGCTACAGATCTCGATGCCATCCAGCGCCGCCACCACCCGTCCGCGCGCCCATTCCGAGCGCAGCACGCCGTTCCGTTTCAAACGCCGCGCCACTTCACAACCCAAGGCGAAGAGCGAGGCCGGGTCCTGGCGCTGCAGGGAATAACCCAGAGTGTCCTCACTCAGCTTGCCGATCCGCTGCCGGAGGACCCCTCGCCGGCATTCGGCCTCCAGGCGATGGAGGTTGGGAGTCTGGATCGCGGGACCCAAAAACAGACCGTTGAACACCTTGGGCCAAGGATGAGAGGGAGACTGCCGACCTTCGGGCAGGGCGGCCACGCGGGCCGACCAATCGAACACCTTATCCAAATAAGCTTCGAACTGGCGCCGCCGCAAGGGTGGGGCTCCTCTATTTCTCCTGCTCGCTGGGCTTCCTCTGGCGCAACCAGCGGCGAAGGTTCAGGGTGGCAATCATCGTCGCCGCCTTCTGAAAGCGCCGGTGCAGCTCGACCCGACGCCGCACCTGTTCGACTTGGCGGGCCGGGACGTTGTAGGTTTTCAGCTCCCCCTGGGCCAGCACGGAGAGCTGATATTGAGAGTGCAGATGCTTGCCGTCGGCACAGCGGCAGTTGGGCTTCCCACAGCGGCGCTGGCGTTGGACGAAAGAACCCGGAAGCATTTCGCGCAGGGTGCCCAAACTGCGGACGAGGCGACCGCGCAACTGCAGCTCAGCATCAATACCCATAAAGTCTCCTCTGTCTGACATTAATAGTAATGTCAGAACAAGGCTCTGTCAAGAGCTTTGGAAGATTTGCAAAAATGACTTTCAGGGGAAGTGTAAAGGAAGGCTATCTGAAATCAAGGATTTAAGCTGCCGCATTTGTGCGGCTTACGAAATCGGTGGCCCCCTGGCAGCGGTTCAGCGGTTTCGGAACGTGAGGCAGCAGAAGTTGATTTGGGCGAGGATTCTGTAAGGTGCCGGAGGTTCCAGTATTCGTACGGGGCAGAGGGCTATTTTCAGGGCATGGAATTCCCAGCAGCCAGGGGGCCGGCAAAGGAGTGGAGCTGTCAAAGAACGAGGGCAACCGATCCTTGGGACCGTGCCGGGTGCCAGGTCAACTGCTATCGAGCGGTGTGGGATGGGCCAAGCTGAGTCGCCAGAGGCGAAGCAATTCGATGGCGGTGAGAACCCGGTGCGTGCCGCGGTGGAGATAGCGCAGACGGTAGAGTCGCTCGACGGTCAAGGCCAAACAGGTAATCAGCCAGACCAGCAGCAAGCTCTGGGGATGGTGATGGCAGATGTGTTCCAGTCCGTAGCGATTCTTGGCGTCATTGAACCCTTGATTTTCAATCTCCCAGCGGCTCTTCGCCAAGCGGAACAGAGAGCGGCTACTCAGGCGCCGGGCGGGGAAATCCGTCAACCAGAAGGCCTCGAAGAGGGTTCCATTGGGCTTGTATTGGCGATAACGAATGACCCGCACGGTCGGCCAGCGCAACGCGTCCCAAGGGTCGAAGTCGTCGGCGTCCCAGACCTCCACCCAATCCTCGCCCTCCCAGAAACAGGCGGTTGGGGGTTGGGCCGAGAAACGTTGTTGAGCGGCCTGGTTCAACTCGGGCAGGTTACCCTTCAAGCGGGCCACGACCCGGAGATGCAAATCGCCGACCGCATGCAGGTAAGGGGCAGTCGCAAATTCTCCATCCACCACCACGTAATCGGCGAAGCGTGGCCCCAGCAGGCTCACGGCCCGCTGTACCACTCGCTGGCCCGCCGCGTATTCACTATCTCCCGGGCCGTAAGGTTCGACATCGAAAGGGAGAGTCAGACCCGTTCCCACCACACTGATCATCACCAAATGATGGCGGTAGCCGGTAATCTGGCCGGCGTGGTTGCGATGCGACCGGCAGAAGCGGCAGCCGCGAGCCTGACATCGCCCCACGGTGGTTCCATCCACCGCCAAGCCCATGAAGGGACTGTCGTCAAAGGCCTTGTGACGCTTGGCTTGGTGGAGCACCTGCGCTAAGGCCGCCCGAGTCGCGGAGGCCCGTAAGCGCTCCGTGAAGTAGCTCAGGGCGTCATCTCCGAAATCTCTTTCGACCTGCAGAGCGGCACGGGCAGGAGAGCCCACCAAGGCTTCCACAGCGTGGAAGGCCCATTCCCTCAGCAGGCGACTCAGCAGCAGGGACCAAAGCAAAGCGCGGGCGGGAATCCGGGGAGCGATCCGACCGTCACCGGGAGAGTCGAAGTAGGGCTGCAGGCGGAGACACCGCGTCAGGTATTTCCAGAGTCGTCGCGGGCTGGGCGCCCTCACCGTTTCTTTCGCCGCTGCTGGCGGGCCAACACTAACAGTTGGGCATTGGCCGCCAGCACTTCGCGCACCGCATCTTGGAACTCCCTCCCTGCCTCCACTCTCCGTCCTACCTCCTCGGCCCAGTCTTTGGGGATACGTTCGACGTGCCGCTTGCCTTTCACCGTAAAGGTCAGAGTCCAGCCCAGATGGCCCTCACCCTTGGCGCAATGGCAGCGGGGATGACCGCATCGGGTATGGCTAAGGGTCAGGGAGCCGGGGAGGAGATCGGGAGGTAGAGGGAAGCGCTGCAGGAGTTCAAACTTACGTTGCCGAAGACGTGCGGCCCGAGGGCCGCGAGGTTCGTTATTCATATTGTAGCAATAGTGCTACAAGAAAAGAAGAAAAGCAAGAACATTTATGAATGCGAAAATAGGAAAGGGGTTCCAACCTACTCCATTCGCTCAAAAACCAGCACGAATTCAAGGCGGTCATTCATGCCCGTCCGCTGACGGGCACCCAGAAACCATGAAAATACACTCGAGGCAAGAGTGCATTCGGGTTCGTGGCGGAATAGACTTACTAAGGAACCGCGCCGGGTCAAGGCCGACGCTTCAGTGGCGCTTTGAGCCCGTAAGGCAGTCTGGCCAGGACGCCGCCACGAACCCGAAACTGATGCCGCGCACGCGAGCTCGCAGAGCAGATTGTTAAGCTCCCTCCGGCGTCCCCCGGGCGCGCCGTTCCAGGAGGGACGAGCATGGAAACGTTTTCGACGATGGATGTCATTTACCGATGTTGTGCCGGTCTGGATGTGCATAAGCAGACGGTGGAGTGTGCGGTTCGCCGCCTGCAAGAAGGCGGAAGGGTGGAAGTGCAGATTCGGCAGTTTGGAACCATGACCGACGATCTGTTGGAGATGGTCAAATGGCTTAAAGCCCAAGGTGTGACCCACGTGGCGATGGAATCGACGGGCGTGTTCTGGAAGCCGATCTACAACATCCTGGAAGGGCACTGCACGGTGCTGCTGGTGAACGCTCGGCACGTCAAGCAGGTGCCGGGGCGAAAAACCGACGTGCGCGACTGCCAATGGCTGGCGCAACTGCTGCAGTACGGGTTGCTGAAAGGCAGCTTCATTCCGCCCCGCTGGCAACGGGACCTGCGCGATCTGACGCGCGAACGGACGCAACTGACGGACGAGCAGACCCGCGTGGCCAACCGCATCCACAAGGTCTTGGAAGACGCTAACCTCAAATTGGGTTCGGTGGCCACCGACATCCTGGGGGTCTCGGGTCGCGACATCCTGGAACGCTTGATGGCGGGCGAGGAGGACGTGGAGAAGTTGGCCGAGTGCGCGCGGGGGAAGTTGCGGGGCAAGATTCCGGAACTGCGTCGCTCCTTGCGGGGCTGCCTGAACGAGCACCATCGTTTCGAACTGCGCTTGAACTGGAAGCATTTGCAGAGCCTGCAGCAGTTGATCGAAGAGTTGGACGAACGGATCAGCGAGTTGTGTAAGCCCTACCAGCCACAGATCCAGCGCTTGGACAAGATCGTGGGCATCAACCCAGCCAGCGCGGAGTCGATCGTGGCGGAGGTGGGGGTGGATATGCAAGTGTTTCCCAGTGCGCAGCATCTGTGCTCTTGGGCGGGTATCTGCTCGGGCAACAACCAAAGTGCGGGCAAGCGACGCAGCGGTCGGACCCCCAAGGGCAGTCGCTGGCTGCGGCGTACGCTGGCGCTGGCCGCCCAAGCGGCAGGCCATGCCAAGGACAGCTTTCTGGCATCGCGTTTCCAACGCTTGGCGGCGCGGCGGGGTAAGAAGCGGGCGTGCGTTGCGGTGGGCCATTCGATTCTGAAGATCGTCTACTACATGCTTAAAGACGGTCGCGCTTACCAGGATCTGGGCGGCAACTACTTTGAGCGCCTCAACCCCGAGCGCTTGGCCCGTTACTTGGTCCGCCGTCTGGAACGACTCGGCCTTAAGGTCACTCTCGAGCCTGCGACCACCGGCTAATGACTCCAACTGGTCGTCAAGCCCGAGAAAGAACTATTTTCAGAGCAGAGACCGATCAACCACCAGGCATGTTCCGAAACGGCTGATCGCGCAATCTAAAATGTTACCCGTGGAGGATCGTCGCGCAATTTTAAAATGTTACCCAGGGAGGATTTGGGTAACCCATGAGTCAGAACTCGAAGAAGGAGTACTTGAAGCGAATTTATCCCCGCTACCAGAAAGCCGGCAGCGAGGAGAAGAGGAGGATTTTGGACAAATTCTGCGCCAACTGTGGCTATCACCGTAAGCACGCGATCCGGCTGCTGAACGGTCCTCCGCCCGGCGCGAAACAGCCCCGAAAGCGCCGGTCTCGGAGGGTGACTTACGGGTCGCAGTTGCTGGCGATTCTGCAGGCGGTGTGGGAAGCGGCGGACTACCCCTGGTCGGCGCGGCTGAAGGCCCTTTTGCCGGAGTGGATGCCCTGGATGCGGCGGCGCTTCCGCCTCACCCCGGAACTGGAACGCCAGCTCCTGGCGATCAGCCCGCGCACCATGGATTACCGCTTGCGTCCGCTCAAAGGCAAGCTGCGACGCCGTCTCTATGGGCGCACCAAGCCAGGGACCTTGCTCAAGCACCACATCCCGCTCAAAACCGACCACTGGGATGTGCAAGTGCCGGGCTTCACCGAGATCGACCTGGTCTCGCACTCGGGGAACTCGGCCTCGGGGGATTTCTGTTATTCGCTCAACTTGACGGACATCCACACCGGCTGGACCGAAACCCGAGCGGTGCTGGGGCGGGGGCAGGAAGGCATCCGAGCGGCGTTGGAGGAGATCCGCCAGGTGCTCCCCTTTCCCCTGCGGGGCATCTCTTACCAGACTCGACCGAACCGCGAATAAGCACCGGGCGAGTTCTGCAACGGCAAAGCCCAACTGAAGGGGTTTTGCAACGGTTCTGCAACGTTTTCGATGTTTTCGGCGGTTATGGAAAATTGGAACAGATTAAGGAATAAGGATTTAGCTGGTGAGCCGTGAGGGAATCGAACCCCCAACCTACTGATTAAGAGGCAACTAAGCTTTTTCCATTCCTTAACTCTTTCTCCATTCGTTCCATAACATTACACCAATTCACGGGTTCTGCTTTCGCTCAAAAGCTCGAACCTGTTTTCTTACAGTTACATACTATGAAAACACCATTCTGCTACGGTTCTGCTACGTTCCAGGACCGAATGGGTGAGAATGGTATAGCGTGAGACCCGTTCCGCCATTCCGCAATGTTGCAACGACACCGACCTGCGGACAGGCGCTCGAGTTCCGTCGCCCCCCGAAATTGCGAGAGATTCCGAGCATGGCCGAACTTGACAACTCAATTTCCCGCTGCTCGACTCATCTCTTCCGAAAATCATTTCAAATCGACAATCGCATTGCGAGCCATCCGTTCCTCCTTCTAATGCTAGGACGGAAACTCCAGATCCTCAAAAAACCGGTACGCTGAGAGGTCCGAGGCAGGGGCAAAGAAGCACACTACTTTCATCTCCTCGGTCCCATTGTTCTGAAGCATGTGCACCGAGCCCTTCGGGAACAGCACCGCCGTCCCAGCCCTGACCGCATCCGCGGCGCCATCGACCATCACCCTGCCGGACCCACGCAGGACGTAAATAACCTCTTCTCCGTTCGGATGGGAGTGCGCAGGCCTTACCGTCTCCCCCGGTGGCACGCGAATGATGCACATCGACAGATGCTTGGCGTTGAGCCTCTCGCCGTTGACGATCCAGCGCAAGTGCCGGCCGGGTAGAGCAATCTCTCTTACATCGTCTTCATGGATCAGGGGTACGCTCATTGCTTTCTCCGGTTTCGTATCGTCTTTGCGAGCTGGGCAGGGGTCAACCCGAAAGCCCACATCAGTTCCTCGTACATTCCGGAGTGAATGAACCGAGGTTTGCCATTCGAACCTAACGTGTTTACTATAAGCAGTCGGTCTGTCTCGATACGACTACGATTGCGGAACAACACCTTCCGGAAGTTGTGCGAAATGTAGCCGTTGTTCTGCTCGGCGAAACAAAGCAGCTTGCCGGAGTCATAGAGTTCCAGTAGCAGCGCTTCGTCGGTGGATGGCATGTCCACCACGCCGACGCTTACACCATGGTTCGCGCAGTTCTGCGCCGCAGCGAGGGCCTCATGGACACCGCGCCCGCTACTAATGATCACGGCAGCGTCGGTCGGACTCTGGCGCAGCTGGTATCCCTTACCGAACTCGAACGCGAATCCAGAATTGTACAGAACGCCTGACGGAGCGCGCATGACCCGCAGGTAGATGAGGCCCCGGTTGCCCTCCATGATCCACTTCATAATGCCTAGGAGTTGCTCCGGACAAGAGCAGTCGATAATCCGCAGGTGCGCAATGCAATCGAACACCAGCGCGTCGTCGTTACCCATGTGAGTGGCGCCGTTGGTGCGCGCTTCAAGGTTAGGTGCGGTCGCAAGGAACGTGAGGTCGAGACCGTGTCCCTCACTCAGCCAGCCGCCCGGTGTTTCGATCGCCTCCATACGTTCCTGCTGCCCGATTGCGATACGGCGCAGAACTTTCCAGTCAAAGAACGGACAGAAGGTGCTGACCCACGTATTATACCCGAGCAGCGCGTACGCTTCGCCGAGATTCATCATGTTCGCTTCGGCGACACCCACATTCAGCGCTCGATACTGATCGACAGCAGCGACTCCAGCTTCGAGGCCGCTCGTAGATGCAAGGTCTGCGTCCACCGAGACCACTCGTTTGTCGCGAGCGAACACCTTCATCGCGGCCGTCACGATAGAGCTGGCGGCGTATTCCCTGGACTTGTCAATGCGAGGCAGCGCCGCCGGATCGTATTCGATTCGCTTATTCCGCCTCTCGGCCCGTCGAGTTGTGACGGGGCCGACCACTGGAGTCGCTGACAAAGTGCCAGAAGAATCTTCGGTAATCTGGATCCGCATCCGGCGCGCAATGTGCAGAAGCTCCTGGTGCAAACCGTCGAATTCGGTCTCGCCGGCCAGGCGGTGGTAGAACTTCGAAAACTCCTCGACCCGGGCTTGGCGGACCTCCTGCTGCAGTGCTAGTTCCTGGTTCATCAGGCTGTCGCCGATCACCAGTTTGTGGCCGTTGATGCTGTTCGAGAATCCGCCATGGCCTTTGGTCGTCCGGCAGAGGATGGCGGTCGGTTTGCCGTTGCGAGTGCCGTACTTGAAGTTATGCAGCGCGGAACACACGGCATCGTATTGGGTGGCGTCGACGCTCTCTATCCGCCATCCGAACGACTGGAACACCCGCTCGAGATCCGGTAGCGGGAAAATCAGTCGGTCCACAACATCAAGCTGGCCGTTGTTCAGATCTACAAGGACGCAGAGATTATCGAGCCGCTTAGCGGCGGAATACATCACCGCTTCCCAGATGAGCCCCTCCTGGAGTTCACCATCGCCGACCATGCAGTACGAGTCGAAACGAGGAGAGGCCTTCCCCACGATCGCCAATCCCTGCGCGACCGACAGTCCCTGCCCGAGTGGTCCGGTAGAGAGGTGAACGCCAGGAAGACTCGGACCCGGGTGGCCATTCAACATACTCACGTAGGCTCTAGAATTCCGTAAAACAGAGGCATCGAAATAGCCCAGTTCAGCGTAAATCGAAGCCATCGTAGCGACAGCGTGCCCTTTGCTAAGCACAAACATGTCCTGCCCGCGACGCGTAGGCTGCTCGACCTCGATGTCTATAAAACCGCCATAAAATAGCGATACGAGCGGGATCACGGCCGAAAAGGCACCACCTGAATGTAGCCCCTTATCAATGGCGTCGCGGCACTGCTCCAGCGTGAGGATTCGGATGTCCGAGTCCTTGATCGATAGGAGCAGCAAAAATCCTTTCCGAAGGACGGACTCGCGATCGACGAGTACTTCGCTGGCAGCAGTGCGGTCCGACGTCCGCACGGAAGCTTCGTCAGTCATTACCCGAACCTTTCGATTCTGCTTTGTTTGCCAACGATCGGATATGGTCCGCCAAGCCGATGCCGGGGACGTTCGACCAGATCGGGGTACAGTTGGGAAACTGCTCACTACTGCCGAAATACTTCGCATTCGGGAAGCGTTCCAGCATACTTTTCGCGCAGTCGCCATAGACGACGACATCGCCGTCTACTTCGGTGATCCGGTCCTCGAATTGCAGACCGGTGAAGATAGACAACGGCCGCTTCAGTCTCTTCAGCGTGCCATCCACCTTCAATTGGTCCAACACCATGCGGACCAGCGCGCGACAGCCGGGCTCGCACGCGCAGCCCACTACTAGGTTCACGTTCAGGAATTTACCCTGCAGCACCGTGTCCTGACGGCGGAATCGCCGCTTCACTATCTGAATGGGGACTCCGGCGATCTCGATCTCGTCCATTTCATTTGTGCCCAGACCCTCGGCAGCCGCAAGGACCGTGGCCGGGGCGTTTGTCCCCGGATAATCCCAATCCATCAGCGCTTCGCAAACGGTGTCGACAGCCACCGGATCAGGCCCGCCGCATATCGTGTTGAAATCCTTGATCAGGTCATCTTGATATGCGCTGAAAGGACCGTTGCCTTGACAGGCGTACAAGGAGTCCATAACGAACCACTTCGCGTTCGCGGCCCGCGTGAGGTTCACGATCTTCTGGTAGATGTCGTCACGATGGCAACGGGTCATCCAGTCATAATCTGGCAAATTGCCGAACTGCAGCTTCAGCGCGCCTGTGAAGGTGGTATGGATATGGACCTTCATCTTCGGCAAGCCTATGTACACGTCGGCATCCCGCACCGGCCGCGGCACCGGGAATTCGTTGAAGCTGATAGGCCGGTCGATTTTGTACATGTCGAAAGGAACGTTCTCGAACGGACACAGTTCGGCCCCGGTCTGTTTCGCCACTTCGGTGATTCCGCACACCTCCATTGCCCTAGTGGTGTCCCCTCCCATCGCACATCGCTCCCCAATCTGAATGCGCCCGGGTAGCTGCTCCTGAATAAGTTCGATGAGTGCCCGCAACATTCGCGGATCCGTCGTGAATCCAGAATTGGCGGCGATCGGTATGACGGTATTGATTTTTATGAGAACCTTATCGCCCCTTTTGACGATCTTCTGCATTCCTCCCATTGTCTGGTCAGCGACCTCGCGGATCATTTGTTTTACTGTTTCCAGTTGCTCGCGCGTGTACTCGCCCGGTTTACCTAAATAGGCATCACTGTGAGCCACGGCCACGGTAGTTCTCTTTTCCATAAGTTCAGTCCTTTCAAGAGGGAAAGCTCAATCGTCCCTAATGACTTTCGAGCATTCCATCTCAGGTATCGACTACTTTTCTTCTTCCGCTGTGCTTCGTCGAACCAAGTCGTCGTAACGCACTTGGATTCGGTGTAAAAGCGGACACCATCCGTTCCCAGCGTGTGCAGGTCTCCAAAAAACGAGTTGTTGTGGACGGCGAATGGAAAGACGCAAAGCGGCACGGGAATCCCTCCGTTGATTCCGACCATGCCGGCTTGCGCCCTCCGGACGAACTCACGACTGTAATACCCGCACTGCGGATTTATTAAAATTCCGACGCGACATTTTCAAACCATCCATCATGACCTCCTCCCAAGGGTGCACCGGGCGTTCCCGTGCCCATAATCTCTTACGCTCTGAGCAGCACTGAAAAACCCACAGCGCAAGGCCCTCCGAACAGCGCTGCATTATACCAGCCTGCGTTGGAAAACAAAAGAGTCCGTATCGCGCAACAGCAACTTCGGAGAGTTGGGAACCCGATGCGCACCGGAGGCAGAAACGGTGCGATTTGGACGCTTCAAGCGGGGCAGTGCGAGGAAAGAGCCATTTTCGAGAGCACTTCGCCGGGTGAGCGGAGGTGCCCACGGAGAGCGAAATTGTTA
>JBAVYG010000638.1:0-5409 GCA_049698675.1 Terriglobia bacterium | reverse complement strand
GTGGAAAATATCACAGCTTTCCCCTGCGCCGTAAGTTCACGCATCAGGCTCTCCAGGTTACTGACCGTGGCGGCATCGAGGCCTGTGAAGGGTTCATCCAACAACAAAAACTGCGGGTCATGAAGGAACGCGCGCGCGAGGGCGACGCGCTGTTGCAATCCTCGGGAGAGCTCCCGGACCGGGGTGCGCGCCCGGTCGCCCAGACCGAAAAACTCCAGCGCGGCATCGATCTTCTTTTCCAGCCGAGGAAGAGCGAACAGCGTGCCGAAAAACCTCAGGTTCTCACGCACCGTCAGATCGCCGTAGAGGAAGGTCGTGTGGGACACAAATCCGATTGCAGCCTTGGCCGCCGGGTCGCGGTGAACGTGCTTGCCGCCGAACAGGACCTCGCCCGCACTCGGCCGGGCCAGTGTCGCCAGAAGGCGAAGCAGGGTGGTTTTGCCGGCGCCGTTCGGACCGTAAAGCAGAATTGCGTCTCCCGGCTCGACGCGTAATTGAACGCCTGCAAGCGCGGCGACGTCGCCAAAATACTTGGAAACGTTCCGCAGTTCGAGAGCGGCCCTAACGGGAGGAGGTGTGTCGGGTGACATAAGACTCCAGCAGCGAGGGCGAGGCTTTCTTCAGGGTCGCCCGCAATCGCGCTTTCAGGTCCAGTCGCTCTTTCCAATACTGCTTTTCCGCTACCTTGCCGGCAGCAAAGAGCTCATCGATATCGGCAAGGGAATTAAACAACGCGTCAACCTCGGATTCAAGTCCTTTTTGCACCGGACTCGCCTTGAGCTGCTCCTGAAATCGCGGCCATTCCTTGACCAGGCGGATGCCGAGCGCCCACAGGAGCGCCAACAGGAAGCAGGCCAGCAAGGGAACTTCAAGCCGGGTGATGGGGTTGGGGACAATCTTGACTTGCGCGTCGCCCTGGCCCAACTCTGCCGGTTCGCCGGGCGTGGCTTCACCGCTCAAGCGAGCTTCGAGTTTGGTTCCCTTCTGCAAGCCGGCCGCAACATACTTCTGACTGCCTGTATCGGCGTCGGCTCCGGCGGCTTTGAAGAGGGCAGAATCCACGGTGAGACTTGCGGGCGAGGCCAACAATTCCGCGCTATCGATCGGATAAGGATACGAGTCGCCCAACGCGAGATGCTTCGAGCTGTAATCCACATCGTAGGTAATCATCACGATGGTCAGCCCGGGCTTGAGAGGATACCGGAGGAAATATTCCCCCGGGCCTTTCCCGGGGTTCACGGGCTGTGGCAGCGGCATGTTCATCAGCCCTGTCACCGCCACGTTGGGCTCCGCTCTGCCCGGCGACAGCCGGAAACGGAATGTGCCGTCCGGGTTGGCGTAGCTGCGTGGAGGGTTGCTCGGATTCCTGACTGCAAACATCTCCTGCACGTGCGCCTTGTTACCTTGGGCTTGAATGACCACGCGCGCCGACTGGATGCGGAGCGGCGGTGCAGTCGAGTTGGCATCGTACACCGTAATGCTGACGGTAGCTGTTCCCTCTGGATCAAATTGCGCCGCCGCGTTGTAATCCACTCCCTGATAAGCAGCTTGCACCAAATAAAACGACGATGGATCGATGTTGGCGGAGGGGAATACAAAGCGGCCGCTCACATCAGTGGTGGTCGTCGCCACCCGCTGCATTCCCCCCCGCGGAAGCAACAACTGCACGGCCTGGTTCAAAACCTGCTTGTCGGTAGTGCCGTTCCAAACCTGACCTTGAATCCTCCCCTGCGCTTGCAAAGCTGCCGGGAGAGAAACGAGTAACAAATGTGACGCCAGGAAGATCAGACCACCACGTACTGTGCCTAAGCCCTTCATCTTATTCTCGGTTCCTCGGCTGAACCTGGGAATAGTAAATCGTGCTTCCCTTCATGTTATTCGCGGTTCCTCGGCGGAACCTGTGGATGAAAAAGATCCCTGTAGGGGAAAGAAAGCGATTGCGCCTCCTGTCCGAATCCTGAACGGGGCAATTGTGAACCAGCGCGTATCCCCACGCAGGACAGGGCAGGGTGCAATTACAAAGTATTCTGAATCACGTGCAAAAATACAAGTCTTTTGTGGGGGGAGCGACTTGACCGGTCATTTGCCCGTCCGACACGTAGCCAACCGAGAGTCAGGCGGAGAAATCTGCCCGGCGAGGTCTGGGGCGGGGAACCCGTAAGCCGAAACAGGCCTGGTGGCACACCGCCCCGAACGCTTTTTCCCGCGTAACGTGTCAAAGGTGTACAATCCCCGTTTGCCGGGTCAGCAACGCTATGATGGCCTGAATTGGAGCGTGCGGGCGCGGAGGAGGCCCGCGGGTTCGAGGCGCTCTGGAAGACGCTCCAGGGACGAGTCGACGAGGAGCGCTACCAGGCCGTGCTCGGCAAGCTGCACCAGCAGGCCGAGGACGCCGCTGCCTGGCGCGACAAGTGCGTGCATTACTTTCGATCGTTTCAACAACCGGTCGCTCCTGGGCCCACAGGGTCAAACCCGGCAGCGACCACTGCGTTTAATCAAAGGAGCCGGAGATGGCGAGCGGGACTCAGAAGCTTTCAGCGGTGGAGAAGGCTGGATACAGCTTCGGTGACGGCGCTGCGAACTTCGTCTTCATGACGATGATCCTCTTCCAGTTGAACTTCTACACCGACACCATGGGCATTGCGGCCGGCATCGCCGGCACGCTGCTCTTGGTGGGCCGGTTCTGGGACGCCTTCTTCGATCCCATGATGGGAGTCTTGGCTGACCGCACCAACACGCGCTGGGGCAAGTTTCGCCCCTGGGTGCTGTGGACCGCGCTGCCCTGGGCCATCGTCATGGTTCTGGCGTACACCGTGCCGGGCTTCAGCTACGGCCCCACGCTGGTCTACGCCGCTGTGACCAACATCCTACTGATGACGCTCTACTCGGCCAACAACACACCTTACTCAGCCATGACTGCGGTGATGACCGGCGACGTCAACGAGCGCACGAGCTTGTCCGCGTTCCGCTTCGTGGCAGCGCTGATCGCGCAGTTGATCGTGGGCGGCTTCACGCTGCCGCTGGTGGCCAAGTTCGGACAGGGCAACAACGCCAAGGGTTGGCAGATGACCATCGGCTTGTGGGCGTTGATCTGCGTCGCCTGCTTCGTGATCACGTTCTTGTCCACTCGCGAGCGCATCCAGCCTTTGGCGCAGGAGAAGGTCTCCATCAGACTATCCTTCGGCACTCTGGGCAAGATCGGGCCATGGATCGCCATGTTCATCGTCACCCTGGCCCACTTCACGGCGAACTCCATGCGCGACGGCACGGTCATCTACTTCTTCCAGTACTACGTGAACAAGGACCGCCTGTTCGAGTTCCTGCGGGGCGCGGGCCTGCCCTACGCCGCAGATGGTGCCAGCGCCAGCGGGCTGTGGTTCTCGCTGCTGAACACTTTCGGTCTGGTCATCAACGCAACCAAGTCGAACGTCTCGTCGGTGGGATTCAGCCTGTGGAACATGTCGGCCCAGTTCGTGCTAGTGATCGGCGTGCTCTTCTCGACCTACCTGTCCATCAAATTCGGCAAGAAGGTCGTCGCGCTCACCGGTTTCGCGCTGACCACGGTCTTCATGGCCGGCTTCATTTTTCTACCGCCTGACAACATCTGGGCGATCTTCGTGATGGTCTGGTTGCGCTCCCTGGTCTATGCGCCGACGATCCCGCTGCTGTGGGCCATGTTTGCCGACGTCGTGGACTACGCGGAATGGAAGACCGGCCGCCGTACCACGGGCGTGATCTACGCGACCATCCTGTTCGGCCTTAAGCTAGGCCTGAGTCTGGGCGGCTTCCTGGCAGGCTGGCTGCTCTCGGGCTACGGCTACCGGGCCCACGTGGCCCAGACGGACCACGCATTGTTCGGCATCCGCATGACGATCAGCATCTACCCAGCGATCCTGTACTGCGTCATCGTCGGGGCCCTGTGTTTCTACTCGATCACCAAGAAGCTGAACCTGCAGATCCAGGACGAGCTGGCCGAGCGCCGCAAGCGCTTTGGAGGGCAAGCCGCCATTGTGTGACTTCTCGCGGGCAGACGTTCTCGTCTTCGCTCTCTCAGCTTGTTGGGCGCGGCAGGTGCACCCATGACGGGCCGGCGTGCGGACCCAGAGACAACACTACGGGAGGTCCTGAGAGAGCGTTTTCTCCTCGGTGCCGCGCTCAACGACGCCCAGATCGCGGGGCAAGACCCCTCCGCACTCGAACTCGTCCGGCGCCATTTCAGCACGATCAGTCCCGAGAACGTCCTCAAGTGGGAGGTCGTCCATCCGCAGCCTGGTCGTTTCGAATTCGCCGCTGCGGACCAGTATGTTGCCCTGGGAGCGAAGTGCGGTCTGTTCGTGGTCGGCCACGTGCTGGTCTGGCATCAGCAGACGCCCAGCTGGGTCTTCGAAGGTGCGCCAGGCACGGCGGCCGACCGCAAGGCACTTCTGTCGCGATTGCGGGTGCACATCCAAACCGTCGTCGGGCGTTACCGGGGACGCGTGCGCGCTTGGGACGTCGTCAACGAGGCCTTCGAAGACGACGGCACTTGGCGGAAGACGCCTTGGTACGTGACGCTGGGCGAGGACTACGTCTCGATGGCGTTCAAGTTCGCCCACGAGGCCGACCCCGGCGCGCAGCTCTACTACAACGACTACAACCTCTGGAAGCCGGCCAAGCGCGAGGCGGCCATTCGGCTGGTGAGGTCGCTCAGCGAGCGCGGGATCCGGATCGACGGCATCGGCGAGCAGGGCCACTGGCTGCTGGACGGTCCCGCTCGCGAGGAAATCGAAGTGGCGATCGTGGACCTCGCCAAGCTCGGCAGCCAGATCATCATCACGGAGTTGGACATCGACCCACTGCCTCGACCCGAGGAGTTGGTGGGAGCCGACGTGTCGAAGCGAATCGAGCTAACGCCGGATCTCGACCCCTACCCGTACGGTCTGCCCGAAGGCATGCAGGAGCGGCTAGCGCAGCGCTACGCAGACATCTTCGACGTGTTCGTGAAGCACCGCGCTGTCAGCCGTGTCACCTTCTGGGGCGTTACCGATGCCGACACCTGGCTCAACAACTGGCCAGTTCAGGGACGTACCAATCACCCCCTGCTGTGGGATCGGCGGGGACGACCCAAGCCTGCATTCGACGCGGTGGTCGAAGTCCTCAGGCGCGCGTCGCCAGCCCAACCTTAGATACAACCCAGCCTAGTGTAGTGCGTCTAACGCTTCTTTGCATTTGGCGACTGCGGTGGCCTGCCCCGAAGCGCGGCTCTGCGCCCGGTGGATTTCTAATGCCTGGAGACGTCAAATTCGAAGCTCGTGTCGTGCTGTCCTAATTTCGGGTGTAGCGCCGGCTTCCAGCCGGCAAAGAGCCGCCAAGATGGCGGCGCTACGTTCAAATTAGGACAACACCGCTCGTGTAGCCCCCCTTGTACTC